>DASPYC010000620.1:0-1508 GCA_035636955.1 Casimicrobiaceae bacterium | reverse complement strand
AATTCGCCATCGAATGACGATCGACGCAGGCGCTACCGCAACGATCGACATGGTTACGGGTGCTAGCGAAACGCGGGATGCGGTCTTGCATCTCGTCGACAAATATCAGGATCGCCGTTTCGCAGACCGCGTGTTTGAACTGACGTGGACGCACAGCCAAGTGGTGCTGCGGCAACTCAATGCGACCGAGGCCGATTCACAACTTTACGGGCGACTGGCGAGCTCTGTGATTTATGCCAACGCATCATTGCGTGCCGCTGCGAGTGTTCTGAACATGAACCGTCGCGGGCAATCCGGCCTCTGGGGCTACGCAATCTCCGGCGACCTGCCGATCGTGTTGCTGCAGATTGCCGATGGCGCCAATATCGAACTGGTGCGCCAACTCGTGCAGGCACATGCTTATTGGCGGCTCAAGGGATTAGCGGTGGACTTGGTAATCTGGAACGAAGATCACAACGGCTATCGGCAGCGGCTCCAGGAACAAATCATCGGATTGATCGCTGCGGGTGTCGAAGCGCATGTCGTCGATCGACCCGGTGGAATATTCGTTCGGCATGCGGAACAGATATCGACCGAAGATCGCATTCTTTTCCAGTCTGCCGCCCGCGCAATCATCACGGACGCCCGCGGCACGCTGGCCGAACAGGTCAACCGTCGCGCACCTGAGCTCCGTATTCCGCGACTTGCGCCGACGCGCATCCATCGCTCCCTGGCTTCCGAACATGTCGATCCGACACGGGATGACTTGATTCTCTTCAACGGTATCGGCGGATTCTCTCCCGACGGGCGCGAATACGTCATCGCGCCAGGAGTGGCAGAGGCTACGCCCGCTCCTTGGGTGAATGTGATTGCGAATCCCACCTTCGGCACGGTCGTGTCGGAAAGCGGGCTCGGCTATACATGGAGCGAGAACGCGCACCTTTTTCGCCTCACTCCGTGGCACAACGATCCAGTGTGCGAGTCGAGCGGCGAAGCGCTTTACCTTCGCGATGAAGAGACCGGACACTTCTGGTCGCCGACATCGTCTCCCCGCGGCGGCGCTGCTTCCTACATCACGCGACATGGATTCGGCTACAGCGTTTACGAGCACACGGAAGACGGAATCGCCTCGGAGCTGACGGTTTTCGTGGCGCTCGATGCCGCAGTGAAGTTTTACTCGTTGAAGGTGAGCAACCTTTCGGGCCGTGGGCGGCGCCTATCCGTCACGGGCTACGTCGAGTGGGTATTGGGCGATGCGCGATCGAAATCGGCGATGCACGTGGCGACCGAGATCGATGCGCGAAGCGGCGCGTTGTATGTTCGGAATCCGTACAACAGCGAATTTTCGCGATGGGTCGGATTCTTCGACGTCGACGAGCCCAGTCGAACGGTCAGCGGCGACCGCACCGAATTTCTCGGCCGCAACGGCACGTTGCGCGACCCTGCCGCCATGCACCGCACGCGTCTTTCCGGCAAAGTCGGGGCCGCGCTCGATCCGTGTGCAGCGATCCAGGTAGCATTCGAGCTTG
>DASPYC010000619.1:0-2599 GCA_035636955.1 Casimicrobiaceae bacterium | reverse complement strand
CAGCATCGGACTGAACGTCGTGTGGCTTTCTTCACTGATCAGCAGAAGCTCGTAGCCGCGAGGCAGCTTGCCGTCGAGCGCGGCGGCGAGCGTGGTGCCGGCGAATCCGCCGCCGACAATGACGATCGTTTTGGTGTCCGTCGCCACGAGGTTGCCTCCCAGAATGGCGCGTCGACAAAGAGTCTTCGCCGAGCGCGATGCAGGTTGGTCGACGGCTACCGCGAATGCTTACGTATCAGAATTGATTTCGAAACGCGTAAGGTTCGCCGTCCGCGTACGGACTAACCCGCCAATCGGGGCCGCCCACGCTCTCCCCCAACGGTCGCCGCGGACCTTCCGCCGGCTACGCCGTGTACGGCTTCGACGCGGTAGGTGGATTCTCAAAGGACCCACCGACGGCCCCCGATCCATTCATTGCAACTTACTCGGAGCTCGCCATGTTCAAGGGTCTCACGGCATTGGTCACCGGATCGACCAGCGGAATCGGATTGGGCATCGCCACCACGCTTGCCGCGAAAGGCGCCAACATCGTGCTGAACGGTTTCGGCGACGCGGGGGCGATCGAATCGCTGCGGGCCAAGCTCGCCGCCGACCACGGCGTCAACGTGCGCTACGATGGTGCGGATCTGTCGAAGCAGGAATCCATCGAAGCAATGATTGGGCGGGCGCTCAGCGAATTCGGCGCAATCGACATCCTCGTCAACAATGCCGGGATCCAGCACGTCGCGCCGATCGATGAATTTCCCGTCGAGAAGTGGAATGCGATCCTGGCGCTCAATCTGACGGCGTCGTTCCACACGATTCGGTTGTCGCTTCCGGCCATGAAGGCGAAGAAGCGCGGCCGCATCATCAATATCGCCTCGGCGCACGCGCTGGTCGCGAGCCCGTACAAGTCCGCGTACGTCGCGGCCAAGCACGGCATCGCCGGGCTCACGAAAACCGTTGCGCTCGAAGTCGCAGCACAAGGCATCACGATGAATGCGATCTGCCCTGGCTACGTCTGGACGCCGCTCGTCGAGAAGCAGATTCCGGCGACGGCCAAGGCGCGCGGCATCACGGAGGAACAGGTCATCAGCGACGTTCTGCTGCATGCGCAGCCGACAAAGCAGTTCGTTCAAGTTGGGGAAGTCGCCGCGCTGACTGCCTTCTTGGCAAGCAATGAGGGCGCGTCTATCACCGGCGCAATCATTCCGATCGACGGCGGCTGGACCGCGCAGTAACCGAGGACATCACGATGAAACCGAAAAAAACCGCACGCGCCGTGAAGCGCAGGAATGGGCATGCAAGTACGACGTTACATCCCGACTTCCCGGGCCAGATCGTGCTTGTTCTGCAGGGAGGCGGCGCGCTCGGCGCCTACCAGGTGGGCGTCTATGAAGCGATGCACGAAGCCGGTGTCGAGCCGGACTGGGTGATCGGTACGTCGATCGGCGCAGTCAACGCCGCGCTGATCTCCGGCAATCCGCCGGAACGGCGCTTCGAACGGCTCGCGGAATTCTGGCATAGGCTCGAAGTCGGCGGCGAAGGATTCGATATCTTGCGCCTGGCGACGGGACTCGCGAACACGACGAGCAATATCACCACGGTGACGCGGGGTATCGCAGCATTCTTTACGCCGCATCTCCCCGCGTGGTTTGGCTCGCACATACCGCTCGGCGTCGAGGCCGCGGCGTATTACACAACGGCGCCGCTGCGCGAAACGCTCTCGGGGTTGATCGATCTCGACTGCATCAACGCGCGCCATGTCCGCCTTACCGTGGGCGCGGTCAACGTCAACACTGGAGAAATGCGCTATTTCGACAGCCGCGATGAAACCGTTCATCTCGATCATGTGATCGCATCGGGTGCGTTGCCGCCGGCGTTTCCGGCCGTTCGCATCGACCGCGATCCCTATTGGGACGGCGGCATCTATTCGAACACGCCGATCGAGGCCGTGCTCGACGACAAGCCGCGCGAAGATTCAGTGATCTTCGCCGTGCAGATGTGGAATCCGGAAGGACCGGAGCCGGAAACGCTGTGGCAAGTGATGGGCCGCCAAAAAGACATTCAATATGCGAGCCGCAATCGCAGCCACATCGCCCGGCAAAAACAAATCCATCACTTGCGCCACATCGTCAGGGAGCTATCGAAGCACGTTCCCGAAAAATTACGTGAGTCGCCGGAGGTCAAGGAGCTTGCGTCGTGGGGATGCAAGACGACGATGCATGTCGTCCGTCTGGTTGCGCCGAAGATCGACGGCGAGGACCACACCAAAGACATCGACTTCACGCCAGCGGGTATTCGCGCGCGTTGGCAAGCCGGCTACGCCGACACCAAACGGATGCTGGAAGCCGCTCCGTGGCGTGCGCCGGTCGACCCCATCGAGGGCGTGATCATCCACGACGACCCTGCGCGCGTTCGAACAGTACTCGCGCGCGGCGTCGATGGCTTTGCAGGAAGAACGCATTGACCGTAAGCATTCGACTGCGAGATCGACCATTCATGCAGGCGGCGTGCACGCAATCGTGGAGAAATTCCGCTCTTGCAACGCTTGCCAAAATTTCGCCATTTCTCTTTCACTCACGTTTTCTAAAAGGAGTCGTCACCATGTCTACATCCG
>DASPYC010000618.1:0-3276 GCA_035636955.1 Casimicrobiaceae bacterium | reverse complement strand
ATCGCGATTGAGCGCTGCGGACAACGCGCCCATGATCCACGTCGCCGCGAGTTTCGACGCGCCGCCCAGCGCGCGCACCGTATCCTCGAAATAGGTCGCCACGTCCCGGCTTGCCGTCAGCGCGGCCGCCTCATAGATGCCGACCCCGTACTGCGCACCGAAGCGCGTCCTCATCGCGTCCGGCAGTTCGGGCAACGCCGTCTTCACGCGCTCGATCCACGCTTCGTCGACGACGAGCGGCGGCAGATCGGGATCGGGAAAATAGCGATAGTCGTGCGCGTCTTCCTTCGAGCGCATCGATCGCGTTTCGTTGCGATCCGGATCGTACAGCCGCGTTTCCTGCACGACGGTGCCGCCATCCTCGATCAACTCGATCTGCCGTCGCACCTCGAACTCGATGGCGTGCTGAAGGAAACGAAAGCTGTTCAGATTCTTGATCTCGCAGCGCGTGCCGAGCTTGTCACCGCCCATCGGACGCACCGATACATTCGCGTCGCAGCGGAAGCTCCCCTCCTGCAGATTCCCATCGCAGATGTCGATCCAGCGGACGAGCGTATGCAAGGCCTTTGCGTAAGCGATCGCTTCGGCGGCGCTGCGCATTTCGGGCTCGGAAACGATCTCCAGCAACGGCGTGCCGGCGCGATTCAAATCGATGCCGGTCATGCCTTGGAAGTCTTCATGCAGGCTTTTTCCCGCGTCTTCCTCCAGGTGCGCGCGTGTCAGACGCACGCGTTTTTCACCTTCGCCCGTCACAATCGTGATCGAGCCGCCGGCCACGATGGGAATTTCGTACTGTGAAATCTGGTAGCCCTTCGGCAGATCCGGATAGAAGTAGTTCTTGCGCGCAAACACGCTTCTGCGGTTGATCGACCCGCCAACGGCGAGGCCGAACCGAATCGCCCGCTCGACCGCGCCTTGGTTGAGGACTGGCAGCACCCCCGGGAGGGCGATGTCGACGGCGGACGCTTGCGAGTTCGGCGCCGCGCCGAACGCCGTCGCCGCGCCGGAAAAGATCTTCGACGCGGTCGACAGCTGCGCGTGCGTTTCCAATCCGATGACGGTTTCCCACTGCATGGTTTGTCAGCGGTTTTCGGCGGGCGGCACGCGTTGATGCCAATCGGTGGTTTGCTGATAACGATGCGCGACATCGAGAATCCGCATCTCGTCGAAATGGTTGCCCTGGATCTGCAGTCCAATCGGCAAACCATCGCGCGTCACGCCGCAGGGAATGGAAATCGCAGGCGCGCCGGTCAAGTCGGCTGCGATCGTGAAGATATCATTCAAGTACATCTGCACCGGATCGTCCATCTTGGCGCCGATCTTGAACGCGGCGCCCGGCGCTGTCGGGCCGACGATCACGTCGCATTCGCGATAAGCACGCTTGAAATCGTCGGCGATCAATCGGCGCACTTGCTGTGCCTTCAGGTAGTACGCATCGTAGTAACCGTGTGAAAGCACATAAGTGCCGGTCAGAATGCGCCGCTTGACCTCGGCGCCGAAGCCCTCGGCGCGCGTCTTCTTGTACATGTCGAGCAGGTCTTTGTATTCCTTCGCGCGATGACCGTAACGAACGCCGTCGAAGCGCGACAGATTCGACGAAGCTTCGGCCGGTGCGATCACGTAATAGACCGGCACCGAGTATTTAACGGCCGGAAGGCTGATGATCTTTAGCATTGCTCCCAGTTTTTGCAGCTCCGCGATCGCCGCTTCGACCGCGCCGGCGACTTCGGCATCGACGCCGTCGCCGCGAAACTCCTTCGGTAGGCCGACTCGCACGCCTGTGAGCGGTTTGGCGTTGCGCGGCTCGCGAAGTAGCCGTGCGTAGTCTGCACGCGGCCGATCGACCGAGGTCGAATCGCGCGGATCGTGACCTGCCATCGCCTGCAGCAAGAGCGCGCAGTCTTCGGCGGTGCGCCCGAACGGCCCCGGATGATCGAGGCTCGATGCGAAGGCGACCAACCCATAGCGCGAGCACGCGCCATACGTCGGCTTGAGGCCGCAGACGCCGGTCAGTGCCGCTGGTTGACGAATCGATCCGCCGGTATCCGTGCCGGTGGCTGCCGGAACGAGACGCGCGGCCACCGCAACCGCCGATCCCCCAGAGCTGCCGCCGGGTACGTATGACGGATTCCACGGATTTCTGACCGGACCGAACCACGATGTCTCGCTCGATGAGCCCATCGCGAATTCGTCCATGTTGGTCTTGCCGACGAGCACCGTGCCTGCCTTGCGCAATTGCTGGACGACGAACGCATCGTACGGCGCAATGAAGTTCGACAGCATGCGCGAGCCGCACGTCGTCCTGAGACCCGCCGTCATCAGGATGTCCTTGTGCGCGATTGGAATGCCGGTCAGCGGTCCGCCGTTGCCTTTGCGCAGCGCTGTGTCGGCCGCCTGCGCCGCAGCTAGCGCGCCTTCGCGATCGATCGTGATGAATGCGTTGAAGCGGCTTTGCGCGCGCTCGATTCGCGTCAAGGCTAGGGCGGTGAGCTCGGCGCTCGATACGCGTCGCGCCTGCAGCGCTTGCGCGAGCTCGACAATCGTGCCGTCAATCACCACTTATTCGATCACGCGCGGCACCAGATACAGCCCGTCCTCGACGGCAGGCGCAACGCGTTGGTAGTCGTCGTGATGATCGCTTTCGGTGACCGCATCGTCGCGCAGTGGAGCGCTCACGTCTTGCGGATGCGACATCGGTTCGATGCCCGTCGTGTCCACCGCCTGGAGCTCGTTGATCAGCGTGAAGATCGCGTCGAGTTTGGTGTGAACCTCACGCGCAGCAACTGCATCGATGTCGATTCGCGCGAGATGCGCGATCCGCAACACGTCGTCGAGAGTAGGTGCCATGAAGGAGGAGAAGGCGGAGCACCGTTGCACATTTACGACGAAGCGCCAAAACCACAGGCCCCGGCGTGCCGTCCAGGCCGGAATTCGTCATAAAACCACATCAAATCAGTGCGAAAGCAATAGCCAATAGGTTATCATAGCCGCCATTCTTTCGGGCAGCCTGGCCCCGCGCCGATTCGGACGGGTGTGACGCTGCGATCGCGCGGGCACTCGCATACATGTTCGAATCGTTTAAAGGTTATTTCTCCAGCGACCTCGCGATCGATCTCGGTACGGCCAACACACTGATCTATGTCCGTGGCAAGGGCATCGTGTTGAACGAGCCCTCGGTCGTCGCGATTCGGCAGGAGGGCGGTCCAAACGGCAAGAAGGTGATCCAGGAAGTCGGTCTGGCGGCCAAGCAGATGCTCGGCCGCACGCCGGGCAACA
>DASPYC010000617.1:0-5287 GCA_035636955.1 Casimicrobiaceae bacterium | reverse complement strand
TCGCGCCGGTTGTACCAGCGGCGTGGATCTGAGGAAGTCGCTGCCCGCCACTCGCCGCAGATATGGCGGACAAGAAGCATGAATTCGGAAGTCCTGTCGAGTCGGATACTGCCGTCACAGCTCGAGGGCGATTTCTCGATTGTCATCGGCGGGCCGCTGTTTCAGGCGCTGCGGCGTGCCTGGTCAAAGTCGTGGTCTGATCTGCATGTCGGCGGGCGGGACCGATCGCCCGCGGTCATAGCGTGCCCGCCAGCGCCAGCGTGATGTGCACGACGCCGCCTTCGCGTCGCTGACGCATCGGCAGCCCGCTCCGCGCGAACACCGCAAGCATCGCCTTGTTGCCCGACAGCACGTCGGCCTCGAAGCGCGCGATGCCCAATTGGCGCGCGATGCCGATCAGGTGTCCGATCAAACGCCCCGCAAGCCCCTTGCCCTGGTAGTCCTCCTCGACAGTGAACGCCACTTCGGCAGCACGGTTTCCGTCGGGCGCGTTCTGCGCGATGTAACGCGCGCTGCCGATCACGATTTCATCGGCGTCGCGTGCAACCGTGGCGATCAGCATTACATCATTGACAAAATCCATCGCGTCGATGCTCGCGAGCTCGGCATCGCTCAGCGCCTTCTTGTACGTGAAGAACCGCGTGTACACGGAGTCGCGCTCGAGGTTGCCGAAGGCCCTGGCGACGCGATCGCGATCGCCCGACCGGACTGCACGAATCGTTACGGGTGTACCGTTACGAAGCGAGTCGCGCGCCACATAATTGCGTGCGTCGATCATGGTTCGCTGACTGCGGTGACTTGGCGCGTGCGGTGGCGCCAGAGCACGTACGGCAATACGGTAAGAGCCGACACGACCAGATAGGCGAGCACGGTCGCAGTGATCTCCGGCGACGCGGCGTTGAGCGTCGCGACGAGCAGCGCGAGACCGGGATTGCGCGCTGCGCTCGAGATCGCAACCGCGGTGCGCGTGCTTTGATCGGGGCCACCGAGCAAGTGTCCGACCGCCAGCGCGAGGAGCGTGACCGTTACGATGGTGACCACGATCCGCGGTCCCGCATCGACGACGGGGCGCCACACGTCAACGAGCGAGATGATCACGAGCGCGATCAGCATGATCGTGCCCAGACGCGAGAGCGTGGGGGCAAATCGTGCGGCGGCAGTCGGCGATGCGTTGCGAAACGCGATGCCGAGACCGAGCGGCAAGAGCTGCGCGATGAAGATCTGTCTGGCAACGTGGCCGGGCGCGATGCTCGCATGCCCCGCATAAAGTTCGTCGAGCAGCGCGATCGATGCCGGCATCGATACGACCGCCAGCAGCGCGACCAGAATCTGCAGTGCCGGCGCGAATGAACGATGTCCGCCTGCGCCGAGCGATCGGCGCAACGCCACCGGCGCGCCCGGGGAGATCGACATCAAAACGATGCCGATTTCCACCGGACGCGGCAAATCGAACGTTCGCGCGACGACGAGCGCGATCGCTGGTACGGCGATCAACACGGAAAAGAGTCCTCTTGCGATGACGCCGGGATGGCGCCAGACCCATCGGAATTCGCGCGGAACGATTCCCGAACCGACATCGAACATGATCGTGAATACCGTCGCCGCGGCGACGACGGTCAGCAGCTGCTCGGGAATCGCGCCGGCTACGGGCATCGGGTCTTCCCCAGGGCTGTTGATCGCCGGTTCGACGATCCGCCCAGGCCTTGCGAGTCGGGAATGCGCGCGAGCGCGAGATCGTCGGGGATCGTGAACCGCGATTCGAGCATGTGATCGAGGCAATTGCGTTCGTGCACTAGCGCTGCGTGCCGATGCGTCGGCAGCGAGCCGACGAGGTTGTCAAGCATCGCGCGCATCCGCCGCGCCACCTGGACGCTCGTCGCGCCGCAGGTGCGAATCTCGTTGCACGCGACGTTGACGAAATCCTCCCAGCTTGGCGTCCGAAAGACCAGGCGCGTCTGGCCCGCGTCATCGGAAATCTGCTCGCGTCGAAGGTGCCGCCGGCCGACGGCCTTCAGCAGGCGGTGGACCTGGTCGAGCGCAAGCACCGCGGTCGTCGGATCGTTGATTGCGGGAGACAACGCCTTCAGCGCGATGTCGACCAGTATGCGAAACGCGAACATCGGATCCTGTTCCATCGTGCGCTCGGGACCGAACGCCACCGTTGCGCGAAGCTTTTGGTCGTCGATGACCGCGGCGCCCCCGTAGAGCGCGAACAATGGTTCCTCGTAAGCGACGAAATCGCCGACCTGCGGCATGAATTCGATCACGCCATCGGATCGCTGCGCCTCCTCAACGAGCGTTTCGAGATCGACCGCCAGCACGATTTCGGAATTGCCGGTGTGCTGCACGAAGCGTCGAGCGCGGCCGAGCGGTGTCGGCGATCCGACTTCTCCCTCCTCGAGCGCGTCGACCGGGTCCGGGAACACCGATTCGATTACCGTCAGTCCCTCGTTGCCGATCCGCGCGAGAATGCTAACCGGACGGAGCAGGCGCGCGGCGTAGTCGATCAAGAACAGGAAAGTCGCCATGCACGCGATGCCGAGGAACGCTACGATCAGGGCGACGAGTTCGTGAACCGTCGTCTGCAGGCGATCCAGTGCCATCACCGCGAAGACCAGCGTGAACACAAACAGGCCGACGCTGTAGCGCACGACGTTGTCGCGCAGCAGCGTCGTCGCGATGATCCGGGGCGTCAGTTGACCGCTGGCGACCTGAATTGCGACGAGCAACGAACCGAAGGTGAACACCATGAATGACAGCGTCAGCGTAATGACGGTTTGATAGAGCGCCTGGGCACCTTCGATTGCCAGCCCGACGAATCGCCATCCCAACCATATGTCGAGCCAGCGCAGCACGGGGGCAACGACCAACACGCATACGATGGCGATGAACGGAACGATCCAAAGCGCCGATTTGGCATAGCTCGCCGCGCGATAGACGTGCGCCCATATGAGGCTGTGCCTGATATATCGTTGCGCTCGCAAGACACGACTGCGGCCGATGCTTGGCAGCGTAGCCATCTCAGATTCCGGCTCCCCACCGGTATTGCCAGGCGATGCCAAGCAAATCGAAGTTATTCCCCGTGCGCGCCGACACGCCGCTGCTCGCATAGAGCTTGATCGAGTTGCGAACGTCGAGGGGGAACGCGAGCGTTCCGCCGAAGCGCCAGTTTTGCTGGAGGTTGTTGTCGAGCACGCCGTTGACCGTCGTGCGCCCGCCCGCGAAGTAGGTTGCGTCGACGGAGAGCCAGGCGCCCGACTGAAATCCGTAGATCACGTGGGCCTGCGACGAATAGACGGGGTCCTGCGAGCGCTCGTTGCCGCCGTAGAAATTGTTGTTATCGGTGTAGAACGTCGCGGCGGCGGAAAGCTCGAGCGTCCAGGGACCTTCTGCCTTGGACACGCCCAGCTCCGGCTTGAACCACCAGCGGTGGGTGCCGAGGTTCACGACCCGCTCGCTGTCGTATTGACCCCACGGCGCGGATATCTGCAGGCTTGCGCCGACGATCAGGTCTTGTCGGTAATCCCTGAATTCGTTCAACGTCAGCGCGGGCGCGCCGTAGAGATTGACCGACAAGCGGAAGCGCGGATCGCTAAAACCGTTGACGACGCGGCGCACCGAATCGCCCGCGTATTCCGCGGTCCCGGAGAGCCAGGAGTATGGGACGATGACATCGAACTTGCCCGACGTTCCCCAAAGATCCAGCGAACGCGCATAAGCCGCGACGGCGTTCGACGTTTGCAGGTGAACGTTCGTGATCGGCAGCGAAGAGTCGAAGGAGAGGCCGCCGCGCGTGTACGCGTATCCAGCGATCAGAAAATTCACCCCGATCGGTGCATTCGAATAGCTGCGCGGCTCGATGTCCTGCGCCGATGACGGAGCGGCGAAGACGACGAGGCACGGCGCAACCGCCGCCGCCTTGACGAGATAGAACACGTTGCGCACGCGATAGCGAGTGTCGATTCCGGACGAATGCTCAATCCGCGCAGATGGTACTGTTCCGCGACCAATGCGGGTCGCCCGAACATTATGTGTCGTGTGCGGCACATATGCTCCGGCGCGGATGCCGGCTGCGTCCTCGCAATTCTCGACACTCACCGGGAATGCCGGTTGCGGACCCATTTCATGCGGGAAGATTGATGGCTGTTGAACGAATGGTCGATGGCAGGGAAGATCCGTTGCGCGAGGGCGCCGACGCGCCGTCTTACGCGTATTCGGTCTTCGCGATCGTATTCGCATTGATGGTCGTCGACTATATCGATCGCCAAATCGTCGTCTCAATGTTCCCCTACTTGAAAGTGGAGTGGGGCCTTTCGGACGGGCAGCTCGGCGCCCTTGTGTCCATCGTCTCGATCAGCGTTGCGCTCGCTACCGTGCCGCTCTCGCTGCTGGCCGACCGCTGGAGCCGCGTCAGGAGCATGTTCTGGATGGCGATCGTCTGGAGTTGCGCGACAGTCGCATGTGCATTTGCCCAGGGCTACGCGCAGCTCCTCGCCGCGCGAAGCATCGTTGGTCTCGGAGAAGCCGCGTACGGCGCAGTCGGTGCCGCACTGCTCTCGAGCTTGTTCCCGGCGCGTACGCGGAGCACAGTTCTTGGCGCGTTTCTGGCGGCGGCGCTCGTCGGCTCCGTCGTCGGTACGGTGCTGGGCGGGATCATCTCGGAGCGCTGGGGCTGGCGGGCAGGATTCGGGGTGGCAGGAATACCGGGTCTGATCCTCGCGGTACTGTTTCTCGCGATCGTGCGCGACTACCGGACGGTCGCACTTCCGTCCATGCCGCGCGCCGGAGGCAGGGCGTCGATGTCGGCAGGCGCGATCGTCGCTCTATTGCTGCGTCGGCGCACGGTGATCGTGACCTGCATCGGCGCGGGACTCCAGCTCGTGATGGTCTCGGCGACCTACGCCTGGATGCCGAGCTACCTGAACAGGGTCTACGGCTTCGCTCCCGATCGAGCGGGCTTCGCGACCGGGGTCGTCATTCTGATGGGCGGAGTCGGCGCGGTGCTGTGCAGCGTAGTGGCCGATCGCATGACCGTGCGTTTCGCCCGTGCGCGCCTTTACGTAGCTGCGATCGCTTCCGTGACGACTGCGGCAGTGATGTATATCGCGTTCGCTCGCGTTCCACCGAGCGACGCGCAATTAGCGCTCATTGTCGCGGGCGCAACGATGATGACCGGCACAGTCGGACCCGTGGCCGCCGTCGTCATCGAAGTGGTCCATCCCGCGCTCCGGGCAACGGCCGCCTCCATTCTCGCGCTCACGCAAAACCTGTTCGGCCTCGCTGCGGG
>DASPYC010000616.1:0-6884 GCA_035636955.1 Casimicrobiaceae bacterium | reverse complement strand
TCTCCGCGGTACGCGAGGGTCTCGCCGCTGCGCGTGGTGATTACGTGGCGATGATGGCCGCCGATCTACAGGAGCCGGAATCGCTGATCCTCGACTTCTTCCATGCGATGGAAAACGACCCCATCGACGTCGCACTCGGCGTACGCACCGGTCGCAGCGACCCGCTGACTGCCCGTATCGCGTCGACGGCGTTCTGGTGGCTCTATCGACGCTTCGTGCAGCCGGAGATTCCGCCGGGCGGCATCGATGTGTTCGCCTGCAACCGTGCATTTCGCGACCATCTGCTGCAACTGCACGAGTCGAATACATCGCTCGTCGGCCAGATAGTGTGGCTGGGCTTTCGTCGCAAGCTCGTTCCCTATCGCCGGTTGCCGCGCCGCCACGGCAGAAGCGCGTGGTCGTTCGCGCGGAAGGTCAAGTATCTGTTCGACAGCATGTTCGCGTTCTCCGATCTTCCGATCCGCGCGCTCACCTGGGTCGGCGCAGCGGGACTCGCAATCTCGCTCGCGCTCGCACTGATTGTGCTGGTCGCCAAGGTTACCGGTGCGATTGCCGTGCCGGGCTACGCTGCCACCGTTTTGACCATCATTTTCTTTGCCGCACTGAACTCGTTTGGTCTCGGGATCATTGGTTCGTACACGTGGCGCGCCTATGAGAACACGAAGGGGCGGCCACACGCGGTCGTGCTTCGCACGAAATGCTTTGGCGAGACCAACGCGAGGCCGTCCCAGGAGCGCGTACTGCAGTCTGCCTCTGGCGGCGGCGCACCGGCGCCAGCCGCAAGCGTGGGGGCACACGAATGACCTATTTTGTTCATCCGAATGCACTGTGCGAATCACCGCACGTGGGCGCCGGAACCCGCATCTGGGCGTTCGCCCACGTGCTACCCGGCGCACGCATCGGCAGAGACTGCAACGTGTGCGACCACGTCTTCGTCGAGAACGACGTGGTGATCGGCGATCGCGTCACTATCAAATCGGGTGTGCAGCTGTGGGACGGCGCGCGTCTGGAAGACGATGTGTTTGTCGGTCCGAACGCTACGTTCACGAACGACCCGTTTCCGCGGAGCAAGCACCCGCCGACGACGTTCATCCCCACACGGGTCTGCCGCAACGCGTCGATCGGCGCCAACGCGACGATTCTGCCCGGCGTGACAATCGGTCGCGACGCAATGATCGGCGCCGGCGCTGTCGTCACGCGAACGGTGCCGCCGCACGCGATCGTTGCGGGCAATCCCGCGCGCATCGTCGGCTACGTCGATTCAAAGCGGAGCCTTGCGATCGGCAGCGATTCCGATCGGGATGCGGCAACCGCAGCGCCGACGCGTGTCGCGGGCGTCGTCGTGCACGAACTGCCTCTCATACAGGATATGCGCGGCAATTTGAGCGCCGGCGAAGTGCCGGGAGACGTGCCTTTCACGCCGAAGCGCTACTTCCTTGTGCACGACGTGCCCAGCGGTGAAACGCGAGGCTCGCACGCGCATCGCGAGTGCGCGCAGTTCCTCGTTTGCGTCACCGGCGCCTGCGCAGTTGTCGTCGACGACGGCGAACACCGGCTCGAAGTGGCACTCGATCGTCCGAACCGCGGCTTGTATGTGCCGCCGATGGTGTGGGCAACGCAATACAAGTACACGCGCGACGCTGTGCTGCTGGTGCTCGCATCTCATCCATACGATCCCGCCGACTACATACGGGACTACGAGGCATTTCTCGCCGTTGTCGGCAAGCACTGAGCGGCCATGCGTCCCGCGCTGCTGCAGTTCGCGCGCTTTCTCGTGGCGGGCGCGATCAATACCGTCGCTTCCTATGCCGTCTTCCTGGTGCTGCTCGAGGTCATGTCGTATCTCGCGGCCTATACGATCTCCTACGTGTTTGGCGTCGTGATCTCTTATCTTCTGCTGACTTCGTTCGTGTTCCGTACGCCGCGCCGCGTCGTCACAGCGTTGCGCTTTCCCCTCGTGTACATCGCCCAGTACTTGGTCGGCACCGCTGTTATGGTTCTGCTGGTCGAGACATGGGGCGTACGGGCGCCGATCGCCGCGATCGCCGCTATCGTTGCGTCGATTCCCGTCAGTTTCCTGCTGTCCCGCACCATCCTGCGCACATAGGGCGAAGCGCGACGTTCGTCAGCGGCGATTGAGCTCGACCAACGCGAGCTTGAGCGCTGCAGCGAGATGCGCATTCGCTTCGTCGGTGCGGCCGAGATTCGCCTGCATTTCGCCAAGGGCGAGATTTGCGCGCCAGTTGTTATCAAGCGCGAGACTTGCCTCGAGGTAGGTTTGAGCCTTGCCCCACAGCTGTGCCCGCTCGCACAGGCGGCCGAGCAAGTACAAGAGGTTCGCGTCCTGATTGTGATCGACGAGCCATTGCTCGGCGGTCTCAAGTTGCCGAGTCGAGTCGGCGCTCGTGCATTCGGCGTAGAGCGCGACAAGATCGGAGTCCCAACGCCGATTGAGACTGCGCGCAATGATGTCGGCCGCTTCGCGATCGCCGCCAAGCGCGATGAATGCGCCGGCAGCGGCCCGCGCGATCTTGGGTTGTAACTTTTCGACATCAGGAAGGCGATCCCAATAATCGCGCAGCCCCGACGCATCGTGCGCGAAACCCGCGAGCGCTTCAGCATGCGCGCTCGCGCGTAATAATTCGCCTTGCGTCGTGTCGTAAACCTTGCGCTTCACCAGTTGATCGATCAGAGCGGGAATCTCGGCGTATCGTCCCGCTGCCGTCAATGCGCGCAGTTCAAGCCGCAGTGCCGCCGTATGCGATCCTGCTTCCTTCTTGAGCTCTGTGAGGCGCGCCAATGCATCCACCGGTTGAGCTCGTTCGAGCGCAACCTCCGCTTCGAGCATCAATCGCGACACCGCGAGACTCGCCGCACGCGCCTCCGGCCGAGCGAGCGCCGATTCGACGGCGTCAAAATCTCGTGTCTCCAGCGCGGCGCGCGCGGCGATCAGCGATCCGACCGGCGAAGACCCCGGAATCGCGAGCGACTCATCGGCGAACTGGCGTGCCTTGCCGTGCCGCCCCTCGATCAGCGCCACGATGGCGGCGTCCTCCTTCGCGCGCGCGCGGCCGAGCTGCCGCCTGCGGCGATGCTCGCGGACATCGCGTGGAAGCCTTGATAGGCGCGTCACGATCCGCGCGAAAGCGTAAAGCGCTATGAACGCGGCGGCGGTCAGCAGAAAAAACGTGTTGAGCGATAGCTCGACGCGATACGGCGGCGCGACGAAGAGGGCGTAGCCTGCATTGATTCGGGCAAGGAGTGCCACGGTGACGGCCGCCGCCGCCAGCACGAGAAACGCAAGCAGCCCGCGCACTAGGGAGCCTCTGCAATGGCCCCGCGCGGTTGCGACAGCCGCGTTTCGGGATGGGATACCTTAGTTGTCAACTGAGGCGGCGAGCGACGTGTACCGCGTGTACACGAGCGAAGCTGCGAGAACTTCGTTTCAGCGTAGGCTAATGTGAGCATGGCGAACGTTAGCCTTCGCTGAAACAAGGTTTTCATGCGTCTAGCAGTCATCCGCATTTTGCATAGCAGCGCAACCGCGCGAGGCCATTGCAGAGGCTCAGCCTTGTTCACTTCACTCGCGTCGCGGCTCGCTCGGGCATTTGCTCGCGAGGGATCCGCAACGTGCGCAGCGCTTCCAGGCTACGCGAGAGATCGGGCACCGCGGCCGGCATCTGCGTCGCGGCAAGCTGCGTGAACGTCGATGACATCACCTGGACCGGCTTCGCGCGTGTGTCGAAATAGCGCGCGACCCACGCGTTGGCCGCATTGAGATCGTTCCGAAACGACTTATCGTCGCGCGACAACAGCGCAAGCCGCGCAGCGAGCAGGCGCAAACGCAGATTCTCGCGCAGGAAATATGCCTGCGCCGGCGAGACGAGGGGCGCCGGCGGACGGTCCGATACTTCGATTCGCACGAGCGATTTCGCGTCGGCCCAGATATCGCGCAAGAACTTGATCCAGGGAGGCTCGCTGGGCGGCGGGGCTTCAGGCTGTGGCGACGGCAAGCGTTCGTCCCTCGCCAGCGGCAAGCTGTCGACCATCGCGGTCGCCTGATCGAGCTTCGCCGAGATGCCGACGACATCGACGAAAGGCACCGCTTTCAATTCGTCCATATCGCGCGCGAGCGACCGCCGCAAAGATGCGAGCTGCGGACGGTCCATCCGTGCGAGCTTGCCATCGGCGAGTTGCATCGCTGCGAGCGCCGCCTGCACATTGCCGGCGAGCGCCAGCTGTTGACTGGCGAGCACGAGCACCTGCTCGACTTCGGTCAGCGAGAGCTCGTCGCGCGAGGGCGCAAGCTCACGATAGAGCGTCTCCAGCGCGGCCTGTTGCGATTGCGATTCGGCGAGCCGCGCTTCGAGCAGCGCGATCTTCGCCTGCGCGTCCCGCAATTCGTTGCCGAGATCGGATTCCCGCATCTTCGCCTGCGCCAGCGCGGCATCGGTGTTGGCAAGGCGCTGCGCCACATCGGTACGAAGCGCCTGTCCGTCGCGGCGCATGTCGAGCCACGCCAGCACACCGGCCACCGCGAGCAGCAACGCGACAATAGCCAGCATCCCGCGCGTCGCAGGCGGCGTCTTGGCGCGAGGGGTATTTCCTGACGCGGGCGCGACCGGCGGCGAAGCGCTGCTGGAACTGGAATCCGCTGCGTTCATGGGTTGTGCGCATCGATTCTAGCAGCCGCGGCGCGTGGCTCTAGCTCGCCCCCTTCCGCTCGCATACAATCGACCGCAAAGAACCGCGATACGCGCGACTTCGAGCACCATTCCCCTCCCGCACGTCGTGAACGGCCTCTCGTTCCTCGCCCTCATCGTCCTCGCGATCGGTATTGTCGTCGCCTATCGGGTCGGCGTCGTACGCGGAACGCGCGATGGCGAAGCGGAAGGTGCCCGGTTGCGTCGCGAAATCGCGGATCAGGCGGCCGAAAGTTGGCAGATGCGTGAGCTCGCCGAAGACAGGCGCCGGCTGTTGCGCACCATCGCCGATTCACGCGACGAAACCGCGCGCTATCGTCAGCTGCTGATCGATCTCGAAAACAATGCGCCGCCGCTCCTGCTCGACAGTCCCGGCACGCCGGACGATCTCAAGCTGATCGTCGGCATTGGGGCCGTGCTTGAGCGGATGCTGCAACAGCTCGGCGTCAACTCGTATCGGCAAATCGCCCGCTGGACCGACCGTGACATCGACGAGTTCAACGCGCGCCTGCCTGATTTTCCCGGCCGCATTCGTCGCGATGCATGGGTGACGCAAGCGCGCGCGCTGCATCAGTCGAAATATGGTGAGGCCCTGCCTTCACGTGAGCGCGGCTAAAGACGAGGGTCCAATGAGCGCAGCCGGTCATCCGCTCGCGCGTGCATTTTTGCCGATTGCCGTGTTGACGCTCGTGTGGGGCTGCAACTGGCCGATCCTCAAGATCGGCGTGACCGAGCTCGCGCCGCTGACGTTTCGCGCTCTGACGTTGCCGTTCGCGGCGATCGGGCTATTGACCGTCGCGAAACTCTCGGGCGACAGCATTCGCATTCCACGCGAATGGTGGTCGCGGGTCGTCGCGCTCGGATTGCTCAACATCGCCGGATGGAACGGCTTCGTGCTGTTTGGCGTCCAGCAGCTTCCCGCGGGACGAAGCGCGATTCTTGCGTATACGATGCCTTTGTGGGGAACCGCGATCGCGACAGTGGTGTTGCACGAGCCGCTCGGCAAGCGCAAGCTGACAGGGCTTTTGCTCGGCGTCGCCGGGATGGCGGTCCTCATCGGCGACGAGCTTCGTGCGATGAGCAAGGCTCCGTTCGGCGTGGCGATGCTCTTGGCCGCCGCAGTTACGTGGGCGTTCGGAACGGTGCTGCTGCGCAAATGGAAGCCGCCGCAACCGCCAACCACGCTAACCGGCTGGATGACGATCGTCGGCTGGGTGCCGATCGCGCTCCTTGCACCGTTCTTCGATTCGCAGCCGCTGGTCGACGAGATCCGCGCGCTCGGAGGACGCGGCTGGTTTGCGATCGCGTACAACATCTTTCTCGCCGGCACCGTGGCGCATTGGGCTTGGTTCTATCTGGCACGAACGCTGCCGGTCGCAGTGTCGTCGTTATCGTCATTACCGGTGCCGGTTGTAGGTGTGTTCGCGGGCATCGTCGTGCTCGGAGAGAAACCGGGACCGCAGGAGTGGATTGCGCTAACGCTCGTCGTTATCGCGCTCTTCATCGTGCTGTCCGAGCCGCGCGAAACGCAACCGGCTGCTGTGCCGCTGGCGCCTGACGACTAGACGAAGCTTTATCGTTCGTGCACGCGCCGCGAATCTTCGGGTGCCTCCGCACGATCGTCGATACCATAGTCTCGAATCACCTGCGCCACGCGCAACCGGTAATCGGCGAAAATCGATTCGCGCCCCGCGGCTTGTATGCGGCGATGCGCTTCGACGTTGCGCCATTGCCGCACCGCCTCTTCGTCGCGCCAGTACGAGAGCGACAGAATTTTCCCAGGCTGTGTGAGACTTTCAAAGCGCTCGATTGAGATGAACCCGTCGATTTCGGCGAGCAGCGGCCGCAACTTCGCCGCAGCACTCAGATAAGCATCGGTCTGACCTGGGCGCGGTTGCGACTCAAAAATCACGGCAATCATCGGCTTTCCTCCGCTCGAACGGCGTTTCGAAACGTGCCATCGACGGTTTCGACGAATGTGCGCTCCTCGCGCAGAATCAGTCGGTGCGACTGCGCAAACGCAAAATTCGCCCGTCCTTCGGGATCGGCCCTGATCCGCGCTCGGTATCCTTCGTACATCGCAAGATTCTCAAACGCGATCAAGCCCCACGCGACGTTATTCGTACCCTCGTGCGGAAGAAAATAGCCGACGAGGTCGCCGCCGCAGCGCGGGATGATGCG
>DASPYC010000615.1:0-11170 GCA_035636955.1 Casimicrobiaceae bacterium | reverse complement strand
ATCTCGCTCTCCGGCATGCGATCGGCTGAGTTGGTCGCAGTCGTGCGCGGTGTTTGTTCGCTCATCGGAGATCCATGCGGGGAGGGCGGATGGATAGGCGCATCATCTACGTTCCATGAGTAATAATCGGTGCATCCGCGGCGTTTCGACGGAGGACGAGAATGCGAGTGATCTGGATCACGCTGTTCGCGCTTGGGTTCGCGATCGTAAATACTCCGGCCTCTGGCCAACAACCGATCGTAATCAAGTTCAGCCACGTCGTTGCAAGCGACGCGCCGAAGGGCAAAGCGGCCGAGTACTTCAAGCGATTGGTGGAGGAGCGTACCAAGGGCGCGGTCAAGGTTGAGGTCTACCACAACAGTGTGCTGTTCAAGGACGGGGAAGAAGTCGAGGCGCTGCAACTCGGCTCCGTGCAGATGCTTGCGCCAACGCCCGGCAAATTCGGTCCGATGGGCGTGCGCGAGTTCGAAGTGCTCGACTTTCCGTTCCTTTTCGACAATATCGACGAAGAGCATAAGGTGACGCAAGGACCGATCGGCAAGCGGATGCTCAAAATGCTCGAAAGCAAGGGCATTGTCGGTCTCGCTTTCTGGGACAACGGCTTCAAGGAGATGACGTCCAACAAGCCGATACGAAAGCCGGAAGACTTCAGGGGCCAGAAGATTCGCATCCAGTCGTCCAAAGTGATCGACGCGCAAATGCGCGCGCTCGGCGCAATCCCGCAGGTCATGGGATTCGGCGAGGTGTACCAGGCGTTGCAGACGGGCGTCGTCGACGGCCAGGAGAATCCGACGTCAAACGTTTTCCAATCGAAGCTCTTCGAAGTGCAGAAATATCTGACGATGTCCGACCACGGCTATCACGGCTATGCGGTCATCACGAACAAGAAATTCTGGGACGGCCTGCCTCCGAATGTCCGTGCGACGCTCGAAGGCGCGATGAAGGAAACAACCGATTACTTCAACAGGATCGCGAAGCAGGAAAACGACGACGCGTTGGAAGGCATACGCCGCGCCGGCAAGACGGAGATCGTCACGCTGTCGGCCGACGAGCGAAAGGCCTGGAAGAAGGCGCTGATGAAGGTCCACGCCGAAATGGGCGAGAAGGTCGGCAAGGATCTGCTGAAGTCGATCTACGACGAAACGGGATTCGACCCCAGTAAGCTCTAAGCCACTAGAGCGTTTCACTGCGTTCATCGCGGCATTCGTTTTGACAGCGGTACGCGATTCGCGCGCCGATCTGACTTCACGCGTCCGCCATGATCTGGCGTGGAACGCGAATGCCCATCGCCGCGAGCGCGCGATTCATCTCGTTCGCCCAGTTCTGTCCGACGCGAGCGTTCGCCGGACTTGGATGCGGCGCACGGCCGCAGATTGTGGTGTCACCCAGTATGGTCACCACGCGTTCCGCGGCGAAGCGTCCGAGGCCTATCGCATGGCGAATCTTCAGCGCATCGGCGGCGGCAGCGATTGCCCGGTCGCACGCGGCAAACAAGCGCTTGCGCGACGCGACGGGAAGCTTGTCCAGCGCGAGGTTTGCACCACCTTTCGCGAGAAAGCACAGCGGACAGTAGTTGAGGACGAAAAAGTGTGCGAAGAAGCGCTCGGGCGCATCAAACGTATCGCGTGCCCATCCCCAGAGGCGCTGTCCGCTGACCTCATGACGACGGCACGAAAAGCCTTCGATCGGCCGCTTCGGATGTTGGTCTTTCGGCCGCTCGACCGGCCGCTCGATTGCGAGCCACTCGCGGACCATCTCGACGTCGCCGAACGGAACGCCGGTCTGCGCCATGCCGAAGTATCCGGCGTTCATGCCGACGATGAGCACGCTACGCTGGCCACGCCCGTAGCGCTCCAGATACTCTCGATGAGGCGCCCACGCGTAGGTAAGCGGGTTGTAAACGTGACCGACCGACCCTCCGAAGCGAAGCTCCGAAACGTCGTCCCGCAGTCGCCTGGCGATAGAGACAAGTGCCGGTGTTGCCGTCATGGGGTCAAGCGTCGCGTGATATTCGGCCGGCGAGCGTGTCAAAACGAGAATGCCCTGGGAACATTTTAGGCACGGCGCCGATGTCGGGGTTCGCGGATTGGGTGTCTCCCGCGCCGATGCCCTCGAGCAAATCGCGCTTGCGTTAACCGCTGTCGTCGCCGATCCGCTGCGCGTTCGCGGCGAAACGCTCGTGGATCTGCGCTGCGACGCTCCGGATGACGAATTGCTGGTCGTCGACTGGTTGAATGCGCTGATCTACGAAATGGCGACGCGCAATCTACTGTTCGGACGTTTCGCCGTGACGCTTGACGGCCATGCGCTGGAAGCGAAAGCATGGGGAGAATCAGTCGATCGCGAGCGCCATCAACCTTTGGTCGAAGTCAAGGCCGCAACGCATAGCGAATTGTCGATGGCGCAGCGTGAAGACGGTACATGGATTGCGCAATGCGTCATCGATGTGTGAGGAATCTTTCGCGATTGGCTTAGCGGAGCACGAGAATGGATCCACGTCGACTGGAGCGAATTGATGATTACCAATGGCAACTGCCGATAACAGGCGCCATGCGCGTGCCCGGTGTGATCTTTGCCGATGAGGGATTGATCCAGACGATGGACGAGAAGGTTCTGGAGCAGATCGCCAATGTTGCAATGCTCCCGGGCATCGTCAAAGGCTCGTTCGCGATGCCCGACGCTCACTGGGGCTATGGATTTCCCATCGGCGGCGTAGCCGCATTCGATGCTGACGAGGGCGGCGTCGTGTCGGCCGGCGGCGTCGGTTTCGACATCTCGTGCGGCGTGCGGACGTTGCTCACCGGTCTTACGCGTTCCGAGATCGAGCCGGTGAAGCGTCAGCTTGCCGACACGCTGTTCAAACGCATCCCCGCAGGCGTCGGGAGCACGGGCGCGTTGCAATTGTCCCCGAGCGAGATGGATGCGATGCTGCGCGGCGGCGCTCGATGGGCCGTTCAACACGGTTATGGTCAGCGCGAAGATCTGGCGCGCATCGAGGAGGGCGGCGTCATGGCCGGCGCGGATCCTGACCAAGTATCCACCGCCGCGAAACGGCGGCAGCGAGACCAAATGGGCACGCTGGGATCAGGCAATCACTATCTCGAAGTGCAGCACGTCGTCGCAATCTACGACGATGCGGCTGCGAACGCCTTCGGTCTCCATGAAGGCGACGTCGTCGTCAGCCTGCATTGCGGCTCGCGCGGTCTGGGGCATCAGATTGGTACCGAGTTTCTGCGCGAGATGACGATTGTCGCGCACGCCGCAGGAATATCGGTCGCCGACCGCGAGCTGGCCTGCGCGCCCATTCACTCGCCGGTCGGACAGCGCTATCTCGGCGCGATGAGAGCTGCGATCAACTGTGCGTTGGCCAACCGGGAAATTCTCACGCATCTTGCGCGCGATGCGTTTCACGCCGTCCTGCCGGGAGCGCGGCTCACGTTGCTCTACGACGTTTCGCACAACACGTGCAAGGTCGAGAAGCATCGGATCGACGGCCGCGAAGCCAAACTCTACGTGCATCGCAAGGGTGCAACACGGGCTTTTGGTCCGCATCACCCCGATCTGCCAGCCGAGTTTTCCGCGATCGGCCAGCCCGTGCTGATCGGGGGGACCATGGGCACCGCGTCGTACGTTCTGGTTGGCACGGAACGCGGCATGAGCGAGGCGTTTGCGTCGGCGTGCCACGGCGCCGGTCGCGAAATGAGCCGTCACGAGGCGAAGCGTCAATGGCAGGGTCGCACGGTCGTCGATGAGTTGGCGATGCGAGGCATTTTAATCCGCAGCGCGTCGATGCGCGGCATCGCCGAAGAAGCACCCGGTGCCTATAAAGACGTCTCCGCGGTGGTTGAGGCGGCGCACCACGCGCAACTTGCGCGCAAGGTTGCGCGGCTCGAACCGCTGGTATGCATCAAGGGTTGACATTTTTGCGCGTCGACATCCTGCGCCGCGCGCCATTTTCCGCTTGCCGCTTGGCGCAATGCCCGCTATGCGATAGTTGACGATCTGAACCGGAAAATTGCCGCGGAGCTCCCATGACGTCGTTGACTTGCACGGAGATTCTTGGAGGTCGGGCGCCGAAAGATGCGCCAATAACCGTTAAAGGGTGGGTGCGTACTCGGCGCGATTCGAAGGCTGGGATCTCGTTCGTCAACGTGTCGGATGGCTCGTGCTTCCATCCCGTCCAGGTTGTCGCGCCGAACACGCTCGGCAATTACGTGGACGAAGTGCTGCGCCTTACGGCAGGCTGTGCGGTGGAAGCGACCGGTATCGTCGTGCCATCGCCGGCAAAGGGCCAGCCGTTCGAGATGCAAGCGAACGCCATCAAAGTCGTCGGCTGGGTCGACGACGCGGATTCGTATCCGATCCAGCCGAAGCCGCATTCGTTGGAGTTCCTGCGCGAAGTCGCGCATTTGCGGCCGCGCACGAACGTCATCGGCGCAGTGACACGGGTTCGGCACACGCTCGCGCAAGCGGTGCACCGTTTCTTTCACGAAAACGGATTTCTGTGGATCAGCACGCCGATCATCACGTCGTCCGACGCCGAAGGCGCCGGCGAGCTCTTTCGCGTGTCGACGCTCGACCTGCTGAATCCGCCGCGCACCGCCGACAACAGGATCGACTTTTCTCAGGACTTTTTCGGGCGCGAAACTTTCCTCACGGTCTCGGGACAATTGAACGTCGAAACGTATTGCATGGCGCTATCGAAGGTCTATACGTTCGGTCCCACGTTTCGCGCGGAAAACTCAAACACCAGCCGGCATCTTGCGGAGTTCTGGATGATCGAGCCGGAGATCGCGTTCGCGAGTCTCGCCGACAATGCGACGCTCGCTGAAGCGCTGTTGAAGCACGTTTTCAAAACGGTGCTCGAGGAACGCGCCGACGACATGGCGTTTTTTGATGAGCGCATCGAGAAAGGGTTGATTGCCAAGCTCAACGGCATCGTCGATTCGGAATTCGTGCGGATGGACTACACCGAAGCGGTGCGCGTGCTGGAACAATCGAAGCAGACGTTCGAGTTTCCCGTGAAGTGGGGGATCGATCTGCAATCGGAGCATGAGCGCTACATCACCGAGCATTACGCAAAAAAACCAGTGATCGTCGTCAACTACCCGAAGGAGATCAAGGCGTTCTACATGCGCGTCAACGACGACGACCGAACGGTGGCGGCAATGGATGTACTCGCGCCCGGTATCGGCGAGATCATCGGCGGCAGCCAGCGCGAAGAGCGCCTCGAGATCCTCGATGCGCGTATGAGCGCCGCCGGTCTCGACAAAGAACACTACGGTTGGTATCGCGACCTACGCCGCTATGGCACGGTCCCGCACGCCGGCTTCGGTTTGGGTTTCGAGCGAACGGTGGCGTATGCGACGGGACTCGGTAATGTGCGCGACGTGATTCCGTTCCCGCGCACGCCGGGAAATGCACGGTATTGAACGACCCGTAAAGCAGTTTCCTCGCTCGAGTTCGGGATGACAAGACGGCGGAAGGACAACAGGTCAGCGAATTAACCGCGGCGCGCGATCATATCGATTTCGATCCGTGCGCCGCGAGCGAGACCGCTGACGCCGACGCACGTGCGCGCGGGCAGCCGCTCCTCCGGGAAATAGCTCGCGTAGACAGCATTCATACGCGCGTAATCTTCGTCGAAGTACCGTAGATACACCCGCACCGCGGCCACGTTTTCAAGACCGAGATGGCAGCCTTCCAGCACGGTGACGAGGTTTTTCATCACCTGGTGCGTCTGTTCGTCGATCGATTCCGGATACGGCGAATCGTTGGCCGTACCCGTGAACGGCATCTGACCGGTCACGAAAACCCATCCATCGGCCTCAACCGCATGGCTGAACGGGGCGACCGGATCCGGCGCCCCGCGTACCAAATGAAAGAGAAGCGCGGACATGCGAGCACGTTATGGGTCGGGAGTGACCTTGGGCTGCGACTCGCCGAAAATGTGCGACAACTTTAAGGCGCGGTCAAGGAAAGCCTCAGATTCAGGAAGTGACGCCGCTCAACTCGACGCTACGACGTGCTGCCGGGCGGGACGTTGCTTGCGCTATTGCTCTTTCTCTACCAACGCAGACTGCCGACGGACGCCGGCGCCGACGTGCCGGTTCTCGTTTCGGCGATCGGGGCGCTGCGGACGGCGTATCAGCGCTTGTCACCCGCATGGTTCAAGGCGCGCGTACGATCACTTTGCCGGTCATGTAAGCGTGGACAGCGCACACATAGTCGAATGTCCCCGGTTTGTCGTACACCCGACTGAAGCTTGCTCCGGGGAGCAGAACATCGGTTCCTTTCGCTCCGTCGTTGTAAGCGAGCCCGTGCGGCGCGCCATCATCGTTGCTCCAGGTCACCATCGAGCCGGGGGCAACGGTGATTTCACCTGGAGCGAAGGCAAAGTTCGCGATCGAAATTCTTGCGCCGGAAGATTGGGTGGTTGCCGCGCCCGGCAGCACAACCACTTTACGCGGCGCATTGCCGACGGCGATTGTCGAAGTCGTGCCGGCTGCGAGGTCAACGACAGTGACATCGTTCGATCCTTCGTTCGTCACATAGATCCGCTTCCCATCGCTCGTGGCGGCCATCCAGTGCGGCTGCTTGCCGACCGCGATGGCCTTGAGCGGCATGTTGGTCGCCGGATCGAACAGCTGCAATTCGCCCGGCCCCTGAACGACGGCGGTTCCGGCGCTCGCGCCACGGAAGAAATTAGCGAGATGCGGCGACGCGCCGGTCGGGATCTGCGCAACGATCTTGTCCGACGCCGGATCGAGCACCGCGATCGAATTGACGCCCGCCATCGTGAAGTAGAGGGCACGGCTGTCATAACCGAATTCGAGGTCGCGCGGCGTCTTCTCCAGTGGCAAGGTGCGGACAGCGGAGCGGGTGGCAACATCGACGACGACCAATGCGAATTTGCCGGGCTCCTGCGACGCAATGTAGGCAACCTTTCCGTCGGGGCGGATCGCGATCGTATGCGGCTTGGGCACCGGCACCGTTGCGACGATCGCCTGCGTTGACGTGTCGATGAGCGCGACGCGGTCCTCGCCGTATACGCCGACCAGCAACAGTTTGCCATCCGGCGTCATCGCAAGTCCGTGCGGCGTTTTGCCGACTTCGATCTTACGCGTCACGCGATCGGTCGCAGCGTCGATGACGCTGACCTCCGATGAC
This sequence comes from Casimicrobiaceae bacterium, assembly GCA_035636955.1. GTDB lineage: Bacteria > Pseudomonadota > Gammaproteobacteria > Burkholderiales > Casimicrobiaceae > VBCG01. Next base: position 4,000 of record DASPYC010000615.1, on the reverse strand, counting down.
CCATCGCCGCTTACATACACAGTGCGGCCGTCAGGCGTCGCGCTCATCCCGTGCGGACCGGCGGATACGGGCACCGTCTGGACAACCTGCCCCGTCCCGGTGTCGATCACGCTGACCGAATTGTCCTTGAAGTTGCCGACGTACGCCTTGGGCCCCGCCGCGGTCACGGTCAACGCGAATGACAACAACAGGCTGCCGAGCGCAAGTTGCGATCGAAGGGCGTTATGCATTTGGATCTCCTTTTTCGCGGACGAAGGTATGCCGTGAATTCATCGCCCGAATCCGCGACTTGACCCTTGTACCCGCCGTTTGTTGTTTTTATTCCGCGGGAATAAGCTCGGCGCTTAGGCGGTAAGGTCCGTTAACGAACCCACAGGATTCCGTTTGTCCGACGATCGTCGCTTCGAGGAGCTGGTCTTGCCGCATCTGGACGCGGCGTACAACCTGGCGCGCTGGCTCGCACGCGACGCAAACGACGCCGATGATGTCGTTCAGGATGCTTGCGTACGCGCACTCAAGTATGTCGGATCGCTGCACGGAAGCGATGCGCGCGCATGGTTCCTGACCATCGTCCGCCATGCCTTTTACGATTGGCTCGGGCGCAACCGTCCCACGGAGATTATTCAGGACGACGGTACCGCTCTCGACACGGCGATCGATCACGCAGCCGTCGATCCCGAACAGTCCGCATCGCGCAACGATCAGACGCGAGCCCTCGTTGACGCCGTTGCCGCTTTGCCGCTGCAATATCGCGAGGTGCTGGTTTTGCGCGAGCTCGAAGCGCTTTCATACAAGGAGATCGCCCGCGTCGCCGACATTCCGATCGGAACGGTGATGTCCCGCTTGGCGCGCGCCCGCGCGCTGCTGCAGCGCTCGCCGTTGCTGCGCGCGGTTGGGGGAAACATGTCGGGGAGCGAACGATGAACTGCACTGAAGCTGCGGCGACGATTGCCGCGTACGCCGACGGCGAAGTCGACAGGCTGCGCAGCCATACGATCCGCAAGCACTTGCGCACATGTGCAAGCTGCGCGGCGGAGCATCAGGAGCTGCTCGCGTTGCACGCCCGAATCCGCGCGGAAGTCCCTTATTTCAAGGCACCCTCGGCGCTGCGGGAACGCGTGCTGGCAGCGATTGCCGCCGCGAAGCCTGCTCATGAGAACGGCGCGCGTTCCAGTGATCGCTGGCGTTGGTTGACCGGGGGTGCACTCGCCGGTTGCGCAGCGACGATCGTTGCCTGGGTCATCGGCACGGCGATCAACGATTGGCGTACCAATGAAGATCTCGCCGTCGAAGCCGTAACAACGCATGTCCGCGCGACGCTCGGCAACCACCGTGTCGACGTCGCGTCGTCCGATCAGCATACGGTCAAGCCGTGGCTTTCGTCGCGGCTCGATTATTCGCCGCCTGTGCGCGATCTCGCGCCGGAGGGTTTCACGCTCGTCGGCGGGCGAATCGATTATCTGGACCGGCAGCCTGTCGCTGCGCTCGTCTATCGCTACCGCGATCACATGATCGATGTCTTCGTCCGGCCGCCGACAGCACATGCGCCGCCGGCGGCATTGCGGACGGTGCGCGGGTTCAATGTGGCGCATGCCACCGGGTCAGGAATGGACTGGCTTGCCGTGTCGGACTTGAATGCTGCCGGATTGTCGAGCTTCGTAGCGCGTGTTTCGAGTCAGGATTAAGTAAAGTTCGGGCGGGCGTTCTTCTGCCCGCCCGATCTCCTATCCTATTACGATGATCGTCCCGTTCATCGTTTCGTGGCCCGATCCGCAGAAAACGTCACAGAGAAACGTGAAGGTTCCGATCTTATCGGGCACGAGGCGAACGCGTGCCACTTTGCCGGGAATGATATCGGCGCGCGTTTGAAAGTCGGGCGCGTTGAAGCCCATCAGCACGTCAGCGGTGGTGAGCTCGAGGACTACCGGAACGCCTTTTTTCAGCGTCAACTTGTCCGGCGTGTAGGTGAAACGGCGTGCCGCGATTTTGATGACGCGCTCCTTTGGCTCTGCCGCCCGCAGGCCGATCGTTCCGGCACCCAGCAACAAACCCCCGAGCGCCAGCGCCACTCTTCTTCTCGTCACATGCATCGCTCATCCTTTCTGAACGGGAAGCTCGGTCAGCTTGAAGTTGGCCTCGCTTAATTCGGCTTCGATGTCGCGAAACCCGAGACCTTTGTACGGCTGCGTCGCATCCCATGGGAGAGGATTGCGTTGGGGCTGCGAACCGGGCGCAGGCAGCGGAAACATCAGCCCCTTCGCCGCGTGGTGTGCGATGTGGCCGGTCATCTTGTGATGCTCTTGATGGATATGGCCGTAGAAGACGGTGACATGCTCCATCGGCAACAGCAGGTCGATCGCCTTCGCGCCATCGCGGGTCGCCCAATCCCATTGCGGATAAAGATCGAATAGCGGGCGATGCGTCAGGACGACAATGTTAGCGTCCTTCCGCTGTTGCTTGAGGTCGTCGGCAAGCCATTGCAATTGCTCATCGCCAAGCGACGCGCGCGGGTCCGAGACGTTGTCGAGCGCGATGAAATGCACGCCCTTGTGGTCGAACGTGTAGTGCGTCTCGCCGAAGAATTCCTTGAACGCCTCGCCGCTGTCGAGAGACGCGTCATGCTCGCCTGGCATGAAATGGATGTCCTTGACCTTGAGCTCGCTGACGATTTCCTTGAACTGCGCGAGGCGCCGGCGCCGTTCCTTCGGATCGTCGGTCGTGTGCGTGAGATCACCGGTGAAGACGATGAAATCCGGCTGTTCATTGAGACTGTTGACGGCTGCGACGGCCTTTTTCAACGTGCCTTTTGCATCGGGATTCGGCGCGCCTTGAAACCCCCAGTGCGAATCCGACAGTTGAACGAAATAAAAATCATCGTACTTTTGGCCGGCCACCGATGCGCCTTGCGCGCCGCGCAGGCTCGACACGAACACGACGCCGCCCACGCCTGCCATTCTCAAGAAATCTCGTCGATCGAATCGATGTCGCATCGCTTACTCCTTCGTTGAATAGGAAGGTTCCTGCGATGCACTACCTCGCGTCTGCACTCGATATTCCGGCACGCAAAAGATTGATGAAAATTGGAATATCGCCTCGCCGCGTGCGGTAAGGCGCGGACACAGCGGGCCCCTTTGCTCCGGATGGCATATCTTCATTTGTTATTGGAGGACGGCGGACTTCCGTCCGAGGAAACTGCTTTTGATAGCATCATCGCGAAAGGTTTCTGCTTTGCGCGATAATTCTGCTTTTACGCGAGTTGCCTCACGGAAAGGATCGCACCATGGCCACCGACAATCCCCTTCATGCAACGATTCTCGAGCTCACACGGCCCGGCCGCGGCATTTTGGCCGCCGATGAAAGCCAGCCGACGATCACCAAGCGCTTCAAAGCACTTGGCATCGAATCGACCGAGGAGACGCGCCGCAATTATCGGCAGCTCTTGTTCACGACACGCGGCGCCGAGGAATATTTGAGCGGCATCATCCTGTTCGAGGAGACGTTGTCGCAGCGCACTGACGATGGGACTCCGTTGCCGGAGGTACTGACACGCGCCGGCATTCTGCCCGGCATCAAAGTAGACAAGGGAACGACGCCGCTACCCAACGCGCCCGGCGATCTGATCACCCAAGGGCTGGACGGGTTGGCCGAGCGGCTCACGGAGTACAAGAAGTACGGCGTGCGGTTTGCGAAATGGCGCGAGGTATACGGCATCACCGATTCCAATCCGACGCCGCTCGGCATCGAGGCGAACGCCGAAGTGCTGGCGCGCTATGCGGCGATCTGCCAGCAGCAAGGCATCGTGCCGATCGTCGAGCCCGAGGTGCTGATCGATGGCGATCACACGATGGCCCGCTGTCATGAAGTCAGCGACGCCGTGTTGCACGCGGTTTTCACGGCGTTACATCGTCACCATGTGATGCTCGAAGGCATGGTGCTGAAGCCCAGCATGGTTCTGCCGGGCAAGGATCATTCGGCAAAGGCGAGTGCCGATCAGATCGCG
>DASPYC010000614.1:0-11600 GCA_035636955.1 Casimicrobiaceae bacterium | reverse complement strand
TTCTTCGCGCTCCTCGGTCTCACGCCGGCATTCCTCCGTCGCAACCGTCGTGGCATGGCGGCGGTCGAACAGCGCATCGCGTATCAGCGTGAGCTCTATGCCGGCGATGTGATCAGCGTTGGTACCGGCGCGCTCGAGGTTCGCGAGCGGGTCATTCGTTTCGTTCACGAGATGCGCAACGGCGAGTCCGGTGATGTCGCCGCCGTCACCATGCTCACGGGCGTGTATCTCGACACGGAAACGCGCAAGGCGTGCGCATTTCCGGAAGAGGTCAAGGAACGTGCGGTCGCGCATGCTGTCGACTTCCGCCTGCCGTGGGCCGGCTGAGGATCGCGAGCTCTTGAAGGAGGTTCGAATGTTGAATGATCCAATTGTCATTGTCGGCGCGGCGCGTACGCCAATGGCTGCGATGCAAGGCGACTTCGCTGCGCTTTCCGCCAGCGATCTCGGCGCTGTCGCAATCAAGGCGGCGGTGGAGCGTGCTGGCGTTCGTCCCGACGACGTGCAGGAAGCGATCATGGGCAATGTGCTCCCGGCGGGGCAGGGCCAGGCGCCTGCGCGTCAGGCGGCCCTGAAAGCGGGCTTGCCGCTCGCAACCGGCTGCACGACGGTCAACAAGATGTGCGGCTCGGCGATGAAAGCCGCGATGCTCGCGCACGACCAGATCGCCGCGGGCACCAGCGACATCATCGTCGCCGGCGGCATGGAAAGCATGACGAATGCCCCGTACCTGATGCCGAAAGCACGGAGCGGTTATCGGATGGGACATCAGGTCGTACAGGATCACATGTTCCTCGACGGGCTCGAGGACGCTTACGACAAGGGCCGCTTGATGGGGACGTTCGCCGAGGATTGCGCGGCGAAAAGCGGGTTCACGCGCGAAGCGCAGGATCAGTTCGCGCTGACGTCGCTCTCGCGTGCGCTAAACGCCAACAACGATGGCACGTTCGCGTGGGAAATTGCGCCTGTTACCGTGACTGGCAAGAGCGGCGAGCGCATCGTCGACAAAGACGAACAACCGGCGAAGGCCTTACCGGACAAGATTCCATTGCTGAAGCCGGCATTTCGGAAAGACGGCACGGTAACGGCGGCGAACTCGAGCTCGATCTCCGATGGTGCAGCGGCGCTGGTGCTGATGACGCGATCGAATGCGGAGCGGCGCGGTATTTCGCCTCTCGCCGTGATCGTCGGACACGCGACGCACGCACAGGAGCCTGGACAGTTCACGACGGCGCCGGTCGAGGCGATTGCCAAACTCCTTCGCAATGTCGGATGGTCGACGAGGGATGTCGACCTGTTCGAGATCAACGAGGCGTTCGCCGTCGTCACGATGGCGGCGATGAAGGAGCATGGAATTCCGCACGAGCGCGTCAACGTGCATGGCGGAGCGTGCGCGATCGGTCATCCAATCGGTGCGTCTGGCGCGCGAATCATCGTCACGCTGATCGGGGCGCTTCGCAAGCATGGCAAGAAGCGCGGTGTCGCGGCGCTTTGCATCGGCGGCGGCGAAGCGACGGCGATGGCGATCGAATTGCCGTAACAGAGCCAACGTGCTGCCGCTCGATACCTGGCTGCTGTTTTGTCTTGCGTGCATCGCGCTGGTCGCGACGCCGGGTCCGAACGTTCTGTATCTCGTTTCGCGAACGCTCGCGCAGGGTCGCGCGGCGGGCTTCGTGTCGCTCGCCGGAACGTCAGCGGGAGTTGCGGCGCATGCTCTCGCGGCGGCATTAGGACTGTCTGCTCTGCTCGCGACGGTCCCGGTTGCGTACGATGCCGTTCGATGGGCGGGCGCGCTTTATCTCGCGTGGCTGGCGTGGACGACATGGCGTTCGCAAGGCGACAAGACGCAATCGATCGCACCGACTCAACTGCATGCCGGAAAACTGTTTCGTCAGGGTTTGTTGACATCGCTGCTGAATCCAAAAGTTGCGTTGTTCGAGCTCGCATTGTTTCCACAGTTCGTATCGCCCTCGCACGGCAGCGTTTTGACGCAGAGCCTCGTTTTGGCGGCCACGCAACTTGCTCTCGCGATTGCCGGCGATTCGCTGTTCGTGCTCGCGGCTGCACGCATGCGACGTTATTTCGTCGCGCGGCCTGGCTGGGGACGCTGGTCGAGGCGAGCGCTCGCTGGCGTATTCGGAGCCCTTGCTTTACGTCTTGCGTGGGAACAGAAACCCTGATGCCATGCTGCTCAACGAAGAACAGCAACTGCTGCGCGACACGCTGCGAGCCTTTGCGCGCGAAGAGCTTGCGCCACATGCGGCGAAGTGGGATCGCGATCACATCTTTCCACGCGAGGCCTTGAAGGCGCTGGGCCGGCTCGGTGCGCTCGGCATCGTCGTACCAGAGCGCTGGGGCGGCGCCGGCATGGATTGTTTGTCGCTGGCCGTGGCACTCGAGGAAATCGCCGCGGGAGATGGATCGACGTCGACGATCGTCAGCGTCCAGAACTCTGTTGTCTGCGGCCCGATTGCCGCATTCGGCAACGAAGCCCAAAAGCAGAAATATCTGCTCCCGCTTGCACGCGGCGAGTCGCTCGGCTGCTTTTGTCTAACCGAGCCGCAAGCCGGCTCGGACGCCGCAATGATCGCCACGCAAGCCGACAAGCAAGGTGACCGCTACGTGTTGAATGGGGTCAAGCAATTCATCACGTCCGGCAAGAACGCGGACGTCGCGATCGTCTTCGCGGTGACGGACAAGTCAGCCGGAAAAAAGGGAATCTCCGCTTTCATCGTCGATACGAAGACAATGGGTTACATCGTTGCACGCATCGAAGACAAGCTTGGCCAGCGCGCGTCCGATACGGCGCAAATCGTGTTCGACAACTGCAACGTTCCCGCGGAGAATCTGCTCGGGCGCGAAGGCGACGGTTATCGCATCGCGCTCGCGAATCTGGAGTCGGGGCGGATCGGCATTGCGGCACAGGCAGTCGGGATGGCCCGCGCCGCTTTCGACGCCGCGCTCGCGTATGCGCGCGAGCGCAAGTCGTTCGGCAAGCCGATCGTCGAGCATCAGGCGATCACGTTCAAGCTCGCCGACATGGCGGTGGAAGTCGAAGCGGCACGTCAGCTGATCTGGCACGCAGCAGCGTTACGCGACGCCGGCGAGCCCTGCCTCAAGGAAGCGTCGATGGCAAAACTTTTCGCGTCCGAGATCGCGGAGCATGTGTGCTCGGCTGCACTGCAGATCCACGGCGGTTATGGGTATGTCACGGACTTTCCGGTCGAACGGATCTATCGCGACGTGCGCGTCTGCCAAATCTACGAGGGTACGAGCGAGATCCAGCGGCTCGTGATCGGACGCACGCTTGCCCAGTAGCCGCGTCTCGGTCGCGACCCTAGGCGGCAACAAGAATCCGCTGCATCATGACGAAAAAGCCGCGGCGATCGCCGAATTCTGCATGGGAAATTGCCGATGAAAGCACCCATTGAGTTTTACTTTGATTTTTCGTCGCCGTATGGCTATCTTGCTTCGCACAAGATCGATGCGCTCGCCGCGAAGCATGGCCGCGCTGTCGACTGGCGGCCCATGTTGCTCGGTGCCGTGTTCAAGCAAACCGGCGGGGCGCCACTGACGATGATTCCGTTGAAAGGCGACTACTCGAAGCGCGACTTTCTCCGTAGCGCGCGCTATCACGGTATCGATGATTTTCGGATGCCATCGCCATTCCCGATTGCGACACACGCCGCCGCGCGAATCGTGCTGTGGACCAAGGCCCGCGAGCCGGAACAGGCAGCTCGCGTTGCGAAGGCGCTATACCGCGGATATTTTTTCGACAGCCGCGACATTTCGAACCCCGATATCGCCGCGGACCTCGCGGCTGCCGCAGGAGTGGATCGCGCAGGTGCGCGCGCGAGCGTCGACGATCCCGCGATCAAGGAAGCGCTAAGACATGAAGTCGATGGCGCCATCGCGCGGGGCGTGTTCGGATCGCCGTTTGTCTTCGCTGACGGCGAGCCGTTCTGGGGTCTCGACCGCTTTGACCAGATCGATCGTTGGCTTGCCGTCGGGGGATTCTGACGCGATGACGACCGCGCTCTCGCATCTTCGCTACCTTGTTTCGGATTTCAGCCCGGTGCTGCATTTCTATCGTGATGTGCTGCGGCTCAAGCTGGTGGTCGATGTTCCAGGCGTGTACGCAGAGTTCGAAACGCCGAGTGGCCATCTCGCGTTCTATCGTTCCGATCTGATGGCGGAGGTGATCGGCGTACCAGTGGCGACACACGTCGGCGACGATTGCGTGATGTGCTTGCGGGTCGAAAATGTCGACGCAGCCGCGGCGCGCGTGAGGCTCGCCGGCAATGCGCTGCTGACCGCGCCGCATGACAGGACTGAATGGCTCCAACGCGTCGCGCACCTGCGGGATCCGGCGGGACATCTGGTCGAGTTGTGGTCGCCCCTCCCGCGGGCGCCGGAGCTCGCGTGACTTCAGCGAAACGATCGATGACGACCGATTACACGCTCTACTGTTTCGCGCAAAGCGGCAATGCTTACAAGGTGGCGCTGATGCTCGCGATGACGGACACGAGTTGGACGCCGCGTTTTGTCGATTACTTCAATGGCGAAACCCGTTCGCCCGCGTATCGCGCGATCAACGTCATGGGCGAGGTGCCGGTGCTCGAGCACGGGGCGCGTCGACTCGCGCAGTCGGGCGTTATTCTGGACTATCTGGCGGATAAGACCGGTCAATTCGGTTCTTCCGATGGCGATGAGCGGCGCGAAATCCTGCGCTGGCTTCTCTACGACAATCACAAGCTGACGAGTTACACCGCGACGTACCGTTTCATGCGGACGTTCGTGACAACTCCCAACGCGGCTTTGCTGGAAGAATTCGGGAAGCGCGCCGAAGTCGCCTGGCGGGTCTTGAACGCGCACCTCGAGGGACGCGCGTTCGTCGTGGCCAACCAGCCGACGATTGCCGACCTGTCGCTCTGCGGATACCTGTTCTTCGACGACGAGATCGGCGTCGACTGGAACGATTATCCGCATGTGCGCGATTGGCTCGCTCGCATTCGTGCGCTGCCCGGTTGGGCGCATCCGTACGATCTGATGCCTGGTCATCCGCTGCCGACGGCCAAGGCATGATTGTGCCAGCATGAGGCTCGACCGATGACCGGCATTCATGATCTTCTGCTATTCGTTGCGGCGGGTTTGCTGCTGAACCTCGCGCCGGGGCCGGACATGGCATACGTCGCTGCGCGATCGGTCGCCGGTGGCTTCCGCGATGGCGCGGCGGCGACCTTCGGCATCACCGCGGGTTGCGTCGTGCACACGATCGCAGCGGCAGCGGGTCTTTCCGCGTTGCTTGCGACATCGGCAGCGGCGTTCGAAATCGTCAAATGGTGCGGGGCTGCGTACTTGCTCTACGCGGGCATTCGTCTGATCGCGGGTACTACGAAGGCGCAACGCGCGAATACGCCGCATCGGATGGTGACGCCCGCTGCCCCGTCAAAAATTTTCCGCGACGCGTTCATCATCAACGTGTTCAATCCCAAGGTGGCGCTCTTTTTTATTGCGTTCCTGCCGCAGTTCATCGCCGTCGACGCGCCGGCAAAGACGCTTTCGTTCGTGTTGTTGGGTTCCTTGTTCAACTTCAACAGCCTGTTCGTCAATTTGCCTGTGGCGTGGATCGCGAGTCGCGCCGGGCGCGGACTGCGTGACAGTACGCGGTGGTCTCGTTGGCTCGCCGGAGCGGTCGGCGGACTGTTCGTGCTCCTGGCCGCGCGTCTCGCGATGCTCGAGAAATAGGACCGCCGTGGTCTTGACGACAAAACTGTCGACGCGCGATCCGACGTTTGCGCAAAACCGTGCGGCGATGGCCGCGCTCGTAGCGGATTTGCGCGAAAAGGTTGCGGCGATCGAGGAGGGCGGCGGCGAAACGGCGCGCGCGCGACACGCATCGCGTGGGAAGCTATTGCCGCGCGAGCGCGTGCGCAGGCTTATCGATCCCGGCAGTCCGTTTCTCGAGCTGTCGCAGCTCGCCGCGCACGGCATGTACGACGATACTATCGCGGCTGCCGGAATCATCACGGGCATCGGGAGGGTCAACGGACGCGAATGCGTGATCGTGTGCAACGACGCGACCGTCAAGGGTGGGACGTATTACCCGCTAACGGTGAAGAAACATTTGCGCGCCCAGGAGATCGCCTACCAGAACGCGCTGCCATGCATCTATCTAGTCGATTCCGGGGGCGCCAACCTGCCGAATCAGGACGAAGTCTTTCCGGATCGCGATCACTTCGGCCGGATCTTCTACAACCAGGCGACGATGTCGGCGGCGGGTATTGCGCAAATCGCCGTCGTGATGGGCTCATGCACGGCGGGCGGCGCGTATGTTCCTGCGATGTCCGACGAGGCGATCATCGTGCGCGGACAGGGAACGATCTTTCTCGGCGGTCCTCCGCTCGTCAAAGCTGCTACCGGCGAAATCGTTTCAGCGGAGGAGCTTGGCGGCGCCGACGTTCATACGCGCATTTCCGGCGTAGCCGACCATTTCGCGCAGGACGACTACCACGCTCTCGCGATCGCGAGGCGCATCGTTGGCAAGCTCAATCGGCAGAAGCGCGTCGAGCTCGAGGTTGCGCCAGCCGAAGACCCGCACTATCCCGTCGAAGAGCTCTACGGCGTGATCAACGCCGACATGCGCAAGCCGTACGACGTGCGCGAGGTGATCGCCCGCATGGTCGACGCGAGCGACCTCGATGAATTCAAGACGCGGTACGGGACGACACTCGTCACCGGGTTTGCGCGTATTTGGGGCTATCCGGTCGGCATCGTTGCCAACAACGGCGTGCTGTATTCGGAATCGGCGCAGAAGGGCGCGCACTTCGTCGAGCTTTGCAGTCAGCGCGGCATCCCGCTGGTATTCCTGCAGAACATCACGGGCTTCATGGTCGGGCGCAAATATGAAGCAGGCGGAATTGCCAAGGACGGTGCGAAGATGGTCACTGCCGTGTCATGTTCGCAAGTACCGAAATTCACCGTCATCATCGGCGGCAGTTACGGCGCCGGAAACTACGGGATGTGCGGGCGTGCGTTCAACCCGCGCTTTCTGTGGATGTGGCCCAACGCGCGCATATCGGTGATGGGCGGCGAACAGGCGGCAACCGTTCTCGCGACGATCCGGCGCGACGCGATCGAAGCCAAGGAGGGCACGTGGAACGACGCCGATGAAGACGCGTTCAAGGCGCCTATCCGTGCACAATACGAAAAGGAAGGACATCCGTACTACGCGAGCGCACGGCTGTGGGACGATGGGGTGATCGATCCCGCCGACACCCGCCGAACGCTCGGGCTCGCAATTTCCGCGTCCCTCAACCGGCCGATCGACAAGACGACGTTCGGCGTATTCCGAATGTGATGACCATGCGGGCAAAAGCCACGAAAAGAGCACGAAAAACGACCATGGTCGATGTCACGATGCGCAACGCGATCGCGATCGTCGTGATGAACCGGCCCGAACTTCACAATGCGTTCAACGAAACGTTGATCGCGGAGTTGACCGCAACGCTCGACACCCTCGACGGCGACGAGACCGTGCGTGCCGTCGTTCTCGCGGGTGCGGGCAAGAGTTTTTGTGCCGGCGCGGACCTGCATTGGATGAAGAAAATGGCGGGCCACGGTCACGCGGAGAACGTGGCCGACGCGAACGCGCTCGCGCACATGCTGCGCACGCTGTATGGCCTGTCGAAGCCGACGATTGCGCGTGTCCATGGTACGGCGATGGGTGGCGGCGTCGGTCTCGTCGCTTGCTGTGACATCGCGATCGCGGCGCAGGAAGCGACGTTCGCGTTTTCCGAAGGCAAGCTCGGGCTCATTCCGGCGACGATCGCTCCATACGCGATCGAGGCGATCGGTGCTCGTCAAGCGCGGCGATATTTCGTCACGGCCGAGCGCTTTACCGCCGCGGAGGCGTTTCGCATCGGACTCGTCCACGATATTGTTCCCATGGTCGAGCTCGACGCGCGAATCAATGAGCTGCTGGGTTCGCTGTTGCTCGTTGGACCCCGCGCGCAAGTGGAGTGCAAGGCGCTGATTCGCGGCGTCGCGCATCGATCGATCGATGCGGAGTTGATCGCGGGCACAGCCGAACACATCGCGGCCGTTCGCGCATCGCAAGAGGGACGCGACGGTGTCGCCGCATTCTTAGGCAAACGTTCCGCACCATGGGCGCCGCGGGAGCCGACGGAGACGTCGCGATGAGCGCCGCAGGGCCGTCCCAAGGCGCGAATTACTCCCCCTCCGGGGGCAGCGCAGCGGCCTCATTGGCCAATGCGGCCGCAAGCGCGGGAGCAAAATGATGGATGCGCTCAAATCGTTCGACACCTGGCAGCTGGTCGCGCTCGCTGCGTCGATCGGCTGGGCAAGCGGCCTGCGCTTGTACGCGGTGCTATTCATCGTCGGCGGGCTCGGCTATCTGGGATGGGTCGAACTGCCCGGGGGATTGCAAGTCCTTGCGCATCCCTATGTCCTTGCCGCGTCCGGATTCATGTGCTTCGTCGAGTTCTTCGCCGACAAGATTCCAGGCGTCGATTCGCTATGGGATCTCGTGCACACGCTCGTCCGCATTCCAGCCGGCGCCGCGCTTGCCGCGAGTGTGTTCGGCGATTCGTCGTCGGCGACGATGATTGCGGCCGCGATATTGGGTGGCACACTCGCGGCCGGCAGCCATTTTGCGAAAGCGGGCGGACGCGCGGTCATCAACACCTCGCCGGAGCCGTTCTCCAACTGGGCGGCATCGTTCGCGGAAGAGCTCGCCGTCGGAACGGTTCTGTGGCTCGCGTTCTCGCATCCGATCGCAGCGTTGATCGTCGTCGCAGCGCTCACCGCCGTAATGATCTGGCTGATCCCGCGTGTGTGGCGGATGATCCGGCGCATCGTTGCGCACGTCGGAGGCTGGTTCGGCCATGTTCCGCCGCACGAGGAAAGCCGCTGAACGCTAGGATTCTGGCGAACAGCCAAGCCGCACGCTGAATCTCAAGATGTTTTCGAAAATCCTGATCGCCAACCGCGGCGAAATCGCGTGCCGTGTCGCGCGCACCGCCCGCCGCCTGGCTGTAAGAACGGTTGCCGTCTACAGCGATGCCGACGCACGCGCATTGCATGTCGAGCTTTGCGATGAGGCGTATCGGCTCGGTCCGTCCGCGCCGCGCCAAAGTTATTTGAACGGGGAAGCGATCCTTCGAATCGCCAGCGAGAGTGGCGCCCAGGCGATCCATCCTGGGTACGGGTTTTTGTCGGAGAACGAGCCGTTCGCTGCGGCATGTGCGAAAGCAGGTGTTGTGTTCATCGGACCACCGCCCGCGGCCATCGCGGCAATGGGATCCAAGTCAGCGGCGAAAACGATCATGGCAAAGGCCGGTGTACCGCTGGTACCCGGCTATCACGGCGATGACCAGTCGCCGGCGATTCTCGCGCGCGAAGCGGAAGCGATCGGCTATCCCGTATTGATCAAGGCGACCGCCGGGGGCGGCGGCAAGGGGATGAAGATCGCGGGCGACGCCCATCAGTTTCCGGCTGCGCTCGCGTCCGCGCAACGCGAAGCGAAAGCGTCGTTCGGCGACGACCGCGTGCTGGTCGAGAAATATCTCGCTTCGCCACGGCATATCGAGATTCAAGTGTTCGCCGACACGCACGGCAATGCGGTCTACCTGTTCGAGCGCGACTGCTCGGTGCAGCGTCGCCATCAGAAGATCGTGGAAGAGGCGCCGGCGCCCGGAATGACGCGCGAACGCCGTAAAGCGATGGGCGAGGCGGCGGTCATCGCAGCGCAATCGATTCGCTACGTCGGCGCCGGCACGGTGGAGTTCATCGCCGAACAGGACGGGACGTTTCATTTCATGGAAATGAACACGCGGCTGCAGGTCGAGCATCCGGTGACCGAGATGATCACCGGCGTCGATCTCGTCGAATGGCAACTGCGGATTGCATCCGGCGAGCCGCTGCCGAAAACGCAGCAGGAGCTTGAGATCAACGGCCACGCGATCGAGGCACGGATCTACGCCGAAGATCCCGAACGCGGCTTCCTGCCGTCGATCGGCCGCCTTGTCCATTGGCGGATGCCGGCGGCGACGCGGCGCATTCGTGTCGACACCGGCGTGCGCACGGGCGACACGATCAGCCCGTTTTACGACCCGATGCTCGCCAAGTTGATCGTGTGGGGCGAGGATCGCGAGCGCGCCTCACAAGAAATGCTGGCGGCGCTCGGTGAATGCGAGGTGGTCGGCGTCGCGACGAACATCGCGTTTTTGGAGCGCTTGGTCAAGCACGAGGCGTTTGCGTCGGCGCATCTCGATACCGGTCTCATCGACAAGCATCGGGCCGCACTGTTTCCTTTGGCCTCGCCGACGCCCTCGCGCGCATTGCTCGTCGCTGCGCTGGCCGAACATGTTGATCTTGCGGAGGCCGCGACTGCACGAGCCGCGGTGTCGGGCGACCCGCATTCGCCGTGGCATTCGATCGACGCGTGGTGGAACGCGAGCGCGACCTACGCAATCGAACTGATGTTTGCCGACGGCGAGGCCCGGCATGCGATCAAGATCCGAGCGCAGGGCTCCGGTCGTCTTCACGTTGAAATCGACGGAAATGAAGTCGAGGCTTCGGTCGTACGCCGCGACGGAAGGCTCATCATCGAAGCGGAGGGTGCAACGTTTTCCGCCGACGTCGTTCGGGTCGGCGACGAACGCTGGGTATTCGCGAACGGTGTGCGACGCCGATTGTCGCTGATCGATCTGCTCGCACACTCGGGCGAGGAGGAAGCGCCAGGCGGTCACCTGATGGCGCCGATGTCCGGAACGATCGTGTCAGTGTTGGTCAAGCCGGGCGAGAAAGTCGAGAAGGGCAAGGCGCTGGTCGTGCTCGAGGCGATGAAAATGGAACACACGATCGCCGCACCCTTCGCCGGTGTCGTGACGTCGGTGAACTACGGGGTCGGCGACCGCGTCCCGGAAGGCGCCGATCTCGTCGATCTGGACGAATCGTCGCCGTGATGCGCATCCATATCAGCACGCCAATCGATGAAGCGACGAGTATCGTTGCGATGTTCCAGGCAGCGCTTCCCGAAGCGCACATCGCGCTGGTCGACGGAATGTCTCGAGACAGCTCGGACCCGTCCGACGCTGACTATGTCGTAACCGGCTATCGCAACGCGACGTTGTTTGATCGCGAGCGCCGGATGAAGGCGGTTTTTGCGTTCTCCGCGGGGGTCGGTCACTTGCTGTCGCTGCCCAATCTGCCGGACGATGTGCCGGTGATCCGGCTCGAAGATGCCGGAATGGCCCCGCAGATGGTTCGTTACGTTCTTGCGGCGACGCTGCGCTTCGCACAACGCCTGGACATCTACGCGCATCAGCAGGGCGATCGCCGCTGGCATCGGCTGCCGCCGCGCTCGCCGAGCGAGGTTCACGTCGGCGTGCTGGGGATCGGTGTAATCGGGAGCGAGATTGCGCGCGCGCTTGCGACCTTCGATTTCACCGTGCGGGGTTTCGCTCGCCATCGCCAGTCGATCGCCGGCATGCGCTGCTTCGCCGACGGAGAATTCAATGAATTCCTCGAAGGCCTCGACGTATTGGTGGCCGTCGTCGCTCTCACTCCGGAAAACA
>DASPYC010000613.1:0-1720 GCA_035636955.1 Casimicrobiaceae bacterium | reverse complement strand
CCAGCGCGCCGGCAAGATCATCAACCTGAGCTCGGTGTCGGGCGAGAAAGGCGGCCGCGGCCAGACCAATTACGCGGCGAGCAAGGGCGCGATCAACGCCTTCACCCGCGCGCTCGCCGTCGAGCTCGCGCCGCGCAAGATCACCGTCAACGCCGTCGCCCCGGGCGTCATCGAAACTGAGATGTCGCAAGATGTGCGTGATGCCGCGGGCGACGTTGTCCTGTCAAAAATATTGCTGCGCCGGTTCGGCAAGCCCGAGGATGTCGCCTGCGCCGTGTGGTTTCTCGCGTCCGCCTATGCGAACTACGTGACCGGCGAAGTCCTTCACGTCGACGGCGGGTTCAAAATGGAATGAATGGAGAGGGAGTCAATCGCAAATGGCAAACGACGTAATCACCAAAGAAGAGATCATGGCGGTCTATCCGAAGGTCGCCGAAACGATGGCCGACGCGCTCGGCGCCGACATCGAGGACATCAAGCTCGACGTCTCGCTGATCGAAGGGCTCGACGCCGAGTCAATCGATTTTCTCGACATGGTGTTTCGGCTCGAGCGCGCATTCAAGATCAAGATTCCGCGCGGCAAGATCGTGGAGAATGCGCGTGGCGATCTGCCCGAGGCTGAATTCGAGCAGAAGGGCATCGTCACGGAGAAGGGACTCGCTCAACTCAAGACTTATTTGAGCGAAATCCCGGACTCGCGATTCAAGACGCCGATGAAAGTGGCGGACATTCCGCGCCTGTTTACGCCCGAGACCTTTTGCAAGCTGGTGGTCCGTGCGCAGCGAGAGGCGCAAGCGACGGCTTGAGCTTCAACCGAGCCCATGGTCCCCTCCGCATGTCGCCGCACTTCGCCGCGTACTCGTTTGTCGATCGCATCACGGACTTGGTCCCTGCAAAGCATGCACGGGGCGTTTTTGCCGTGCCCGCGCATATTCGTGACTTCTCGTCATGTCTCGTGGCCGAAGCCGTCGGACAACTCGCCGCGTGGGTATCGATGGCGCACATCGATTTTCGCGGCCGTCCCGTCGCGGCACTCGCCACGGACACACGTTTTCATGGCGATGCAATGCCGGGCCGCACACTCGAGCTCGCGGTCGATATCGATGATTGCGACGACGACGCCGTCGCGTACAGCGGATCGGCGAGCGTGGACGGCAAGACGATCATCGAACTGATCCATTGTCTGGGACCGATGCTGCCGGTGGCCGAATTCGACGAACCCGACGTGTTGCGCGAACGCTTCGCGCTGTTGCGCACGACCGGCGCGTCCCCTCACCGCTTCGAAGGCGTCGTGTTGCCGGCCGCGAAGACAGTCGAACATGTGCCGGGGCTAGCACTGAAGGCGACGCTTCCGGTTCCGCTGGACGCACCGTTTTTCGGCGATCACTTCCCGCGTCGTGCGGTGTTTCCCGCGACGCTCCTTCTCGACACGCAGATCCGGCTCGCCCTCGACCTCGCGCGCGAAGCGCTGCCGCAGAACGAGGGCGAAACGCCGCGCCCGGTTCGGGTGACGAACGTCAAGATGCGCGCGTTCATCTTGCCCGGACAAGACGTCGAGCTGACAATCGATCTCGCCCCGCCCGCGAACGGCGTGGCGAAGGCATCGCTGGGTGCGCGAATCGACGAGCGCGTCGTCGCGACGGCGCGACTCGAAATCGCAGCATGGGGGTCCAAGTGAAGCGCCGCGTCGCCATTACCGGTGTGGGTTTGGTCACACCTT
>DASPYC010000612.1:0-6062 GCA_035636955.1 Casimicrobiaceae bacterium | reverse complement strand
AATTGAGCAGCACGAAAAAGATGAGCAGCGATACGCCCATCAGGATTTCGGGGATGGCGATCGGCGCCAGAACAAGCGCCGACAGGAAGCGCGTCGGATACCGGTAGAGCGCGACTCCGGCCATCGTGCCGAGCACGGTCGACACGAGGCTTGCGACGAGTCCGATCAGCAGCGAATTGCCGGCCGCGACCAGCATGGCTTCGTTGTGGAAAAGCTTGTCGTACCAGTCGAGCGTGAAGCCGACCCACTCGGCATTGAGGCGCGAATCGTTAAACGAGTAGACGACGACGATCACCAGGGGAATGTACAGGAACGCGTACCCCGCAATCGCGGCGGCGATGAGGCCCGGCGATCGCCTACGCACGGGCTTCTCCTGCGCTCGACGGCGTGCCCAGGTTGCGGCGCCCGACCCACGCGGCGAGGCCGGCCAGCAGCAACGCGGAAACCGTCAGCACGATCGACAGCACGCTACCGAACGGCCAGTCGCGCGTTTCGAGAAACTGTTGTTTGATGACATTGCCGATCAAGCTGTCATTCGGTCCGCCGAGAATATCCGGGATCGCGAAAATTCCCAGCGCAGGAATGAAGACCAATGCGGCGCCTGCATACACACCCGGCAATGACAGTGGAAACGTAATGCGCCAGAAGCGGTGCCACGCGTTGGCGCCGAGATCCTGCGCCGCATCGAGCAACGCCTGATCGTGCTTTTCCAGATTGGCGTAGAGTGGCAGAACCATGAACGGCAAATGCACGTAAACGAGACAGACGAGCACCGCGAATGAACTGAACAGCAGCGGAACGGGCGCCGCGCCGACCCAACCGAGAACGCCATTGACGGCTCGCGCGAGCGCGGCGTTCGGACCGAGGATGATCATCCACGCGTAGATGCGGATCAGAAAATTGCTCCAGAACGGCAGGATCACGAGCAGCAGCAGCAGATCGCGATATTTCTTCGGGCTTTTGGCGATCAACACCGCAAGCGGATAGGCAAGCAGCAAGCAGATGAGCGTCGTTACCAGCGCATACCAGACCGACTTGAGGAAAATCTCGAAATAGATCGGCTCGGTAAGGAAGCGCGTGTACGCGTCGACGTTGAGGTCGGGCTTGCCGGACTCGTCGATCAACGGCGACAGTCCACCGAATTCGCCGGGCGAGCGAAACGACGCAAACACCATGATGAGTGTCGGCGCCGCGAAGAACACAAAGAGGTAAAGGAGCGGCGGGCCGCTCACCAGCCATTTCCCAATCCGGACGGGTGCGCGCGCAGGCATCGTCGGCTGTCATTCCTCGATGAAATGGCCCGCGTCGACGGGCCAGCTCATCTCGACGGTATCGCCGACCTCGAAGAATTGCGCGCGCCCACTTTGCGAGTTTGCGCGCAGCGCCTCGATCCGCATTCCATTTTGCGTGGCGACCTTGTAGACGGTCACATCGCCCATGTACAGCAACTCGGCGACCGTGCCGCGGTAATGGCGATCGGGCGGGTGCGATGATGGCGTTTCGATGCGAATCTTCTCCGGTCGAAGCGCAATCGATCCCGATTGACCCAGCGCAATTTTCGAGGCGGTCGCGACATCGACGGGTCCCAATCCTTTGACGTCGAGTGTGACGATGCCGCCCGCGTGGGCGACGACCGCTCCGGAGAGCAGATTGCAGTGGCCGATGAAGTCGGCGACGAAACGCGTCCGCGGAAAGTTGTAGATGTTCGACGGCGCATCCATCTGTTCAACGCGGCCTTGATTCATGACGGCGATCCGGCGCGACAACGCCAGCGCTTCGGTCTGGTCGTGCGTGACGTAGACGAACGTGATGCCGACTTCTTTCTGCAAATCGATCAGCTCGATCTGCATTTCCTCGCGAAGCTTCGCATCGAGCGCCGCGAGCGGCTCATCGAGCAGCAGCACCGTCGGATGCGTGACCAATGCACGCGCAATCGCCACGCGCTGCTTTTGTCCGCCTGACAATTCCTGCGGCATCCGTTTGCCAAAACCGACAAGTCGCACGTCTTCGAGCGCCGCAGCAATTTTCGGTGCAATCTCGCGCTCGGGTGTCTTCGCCATGCGAAGCGGAAACGCGACGTTGCCTTCCACCGTCATGTGCGGAAAGAGCGCGTAGCTTTGAAACACCGTGCGCACCGGACGCGCTTCCGGCGGCTTGCCGGCAAGGTCTTCGCCATTCAGTAGGATTCGGCCGCCATCGGCAAGATCGAAGCCCGCAATCATTCGCAAGAGCGTTGTCTTGCCGCAGCCCGACGGCCCGAGCAACGTGAAAAACTCACCCGCCTCGATTGCAAGGCTGACGTTGTCGACGGCAGTGAAATCGCCGAAACGGCGGGTGACGCCTTGAATCTCAAGCAGCGCCATCTCGGACGGTGGCTCCCTCTTGTTCGCCGTATGGTAACAAAGGGAACCGCGCGAGGGTCCGACGCTCGCTGCAGCGTCTTAGCGTGCGACCTGCCCCGTTTTGTCGCACGAGAATCGTGGACCCGCTAACGTGCACTGCGTCAGCGCGCGACCGTCTCGTGTGTACGCTTCGATGCGCCAGCCTTTTCCTTGCCGCTCCAGCACGACGAACCCGAAGCGCGCGCTGTGCGCGATCGTGTCGACGACGGCGCCGGCGGCTGGGGACAACGTGCGCGGAAAGGGATCCGGCAGCTCGACATCGAGATAATCGCCGCCGATGCCCGCGACGAGCGTCGCAGGCTGGCCGCTGGCAAAGCCAATCGCCTGAAAATCATGAATGTGCCCGTGCAGAGCGAGCTCGACGCTGTCCGGGAAGTATCGCGTTCCAAACAACGTACGCGCGACCGAGAGCAGCGCCGCATTGCCCGGAAGCGGCGGCGTACCTCGCTGCGGAACGAACGCAAGCAACGGATGATGCGATGCGAACACGCTCGTGACACCGGCGCGGCTCGCGAGCGCGCGCGTTTGATCAAACTGATCGCGGTACGCGCGAAACTGAGGATCCGTTTCCGGCAGCGGGTCGTAGCCCGCCTTTGCCGAGTCGAACACGATGAGCTGCGCGGCGCCGCCGAGTGGCACGGCATACGAAGGCGAGTAATTCGCGTCGACGTCGTCGGCGGGGTCGTCGCAGGAACGCTTTGACTCGAACGGACGTGGATCGAGAAAGCGGAACCATCCTTGACCGGCGCGCGCGCACTCCTCGTGATTGCCGCGCAGGACGACCCACGGCGCCGTTGCGAGAAGCGGTGCCGCCGGCTCGAAGAAGTCGGCTTGCCAGGCATCCCATCCATAGCCCCATGGACTTCCCATGCAACCTGCAATCGATGCCGGGCACGCATTTTCGCGATAGTGATAATCGCCGACGTGGATGACGAGATCCGGAGCAAACTGCGCTGCCGTCGTCGCGACGCTGGCGAACGGCCATGCTGCCGGATCGTCGCAGGGCTGCCATACGCTGAAAGCCTTGTTCAGCCGGCAACCCGAGTCGCCCAACACGACGATTCGCTCGGGTTCGAGTTTCGGTAACGGAAGCGCTCGCGGCCCGATCGTGGCGCGCATCGTTCCGATCGGTACGCTCCGCTCGCAGATGATGATCGCAAACGCCGATGGTTTCGAATCGGCCGGCGCGCTCACGGTCGAACGAAGCGGGGCTGTTCCGGGCGGGACGCGAACCATCATCGCCTGCGCGTTGCCATCCAGCACGATCGGCGGACAGGCATCCGCCGACGTGATCGCACGTGCGATCGCGACACCGTCGGGACCAAGCTCGACCCAAGCGGACTTGATCTCGCTTTCGATCGGCACTTCGACGCGTGGCGACGGCGCAGCGCACGCGGCCAGCCATAACGCGATGCCGACGATCCAACGACGGGGCTTCACGTTTGATCCGAGCACAACGTTCATCGGGAACGAGCTACGGGATCAACTGTCGCGTCAACAGCGCGACGACGATCGCGAGCAGCAGCGCCACGATGGCGAGCCAGCGATTGCGTATTTTCTGCGCAGCGACGAATTCCTTGATCGCCGTATCCGACGCAACGGGAGTAGCCAGCAACCGCTGATGCAATAGGCGCGGGAGCTCGGGAAGCGCGCTGACTATGTACGGGGCCTCGGCGATCAGGCGTCGCTCAAGTGCACGCAAGCCAATCTGATCTTCCATCCAGCGCTCGAGGAACGGCATCGCGGTCACCCAAAGATCGAGATCGGGGTCGAGCTGCCGGCCCAGCCCCTCGACGTTCAACAGCGTCTTCTGCAACAGCACGAGCTGCGGCTGAATTTCCACATTGAAGCGGCGCGAGGCCCTGAACAGCTGCACGAGCACCTTGGCGAGCGAGATTTCTTTCAACGGCCGGTCGAAGATCGGCTCGCACACGACACGGATCTCGCTTTCCAGCTCGTCGACACGAGTGTCGGGCGGCACCCAACCCGATTCAATGTGCGCCGTTGCGACACGGTGGTAATCGCGGCGGAAGAATGCCAGAAAGTTCTGGGCAAGATAACTTTTGTCGCGCTCCGACAGCGTACCCATGATGCCGAAGTCGAGCGAGATGTATTTGCCGTGGTTCGCCGGATCGATCGCGACGAAGATGTTGCCCGGATGCATGTCGGCGTGAAAGAAGCCGTCACGAAATACTTGCGTAAAGAAGATCTCGACGCCGGCACGGGACAGTCGCTTGAGGTCGATGCCCGCCCGCGGCAACTCGTCGGTACGTCCGATCGGGATGCCGGCCATTCGCTCCATGACGAACACGTCGGTGTCGGTCCAATCCCAATGCACCTCGGGAACGAGCAGCAGCGGCGAATACTTGAAGTTGCGCCGGAGCTGCGAACAGTTCGCGGCTTCGCGCGTGAGGTCGAGCTCGTCGCGAATCGTCTTTTCGAATTCCGCGACGACCGCGCGCGCCTTCAGCCGCTTGCCTTCTCTCCATAGCCGCTCGACGAGCATCGCGGCCGTGTGCATCAGCGCGAGATCGTGCTCGATCACCTGGATGATGTTCGGCCGCAGCACTTTGACTGCGACCTGCGTACCGGATTTGGCGCCGATGCCGTCGGGCAATTGCGCGAAGTGAACTTGCGCAACCGACGCGCTCGCGACGGGTACGGGATCGAACGCCTTGAAGACCTGGTCGAGCGGCTTCTTGTAGATGCGCGTCAGCGTGGCGATGACTTGCTCGGACGGAAATGGCGGAACGGCATCCTGCAGCTTGGCAAGCTCGTCCGCGATGTCGGTCGGCAGCAAATCGCGGCGCGTCGACAGCATCTGGCCGAACTTGACGAAGATCGGCCCGAGATCTTCGAGCGCTTGTCGCAAGCGCACCGCGCGAGGCGATGAAAGGTCGCGCCAGAAGAAGAACGCATTGACGAACGGCCGCAACGCGCGCGTTCGTTCGTGCCCGAGCGCGAACTCATCCAGGCCGTGCTTCAGCGCGACCATGACGATGCGGGCAAGGCGCGTGATGCGCATGCTCGCGATTCTACGTGAGCACTCCCAATGGAAAGGAGCGTCGGTGACGGAATTCCGCTAGAGCACGAATCGCGGACGTCGTTTGCGCGGCGCCTTCGGCTTGTCCGATGGCGCGCGGTTTTCGGCGCCGGAAGATGCTTCTGGCGGGCCAGCGGCGGATCGTCGTGCGGCGGGCCGATTGATCGCCGCGTCGCTGCGTCTCTTGTTCCTGCCGTTCATTTCGCCAGCGCGCTCGCCGGCGACGTGCGGTTGACGACAACCGGTCGCTTCGCGGAAGGAATGTTCACGCAGATATTGATCACGAAGATCGCGAGACCGGTCGCCGTAACGATCGACGCGATACTGACGACCGGCGCGAACGCTTCATTGCCCGACACCAGGAACGCGAGTGCCGACATGAGCACCGGCAGCGACACGTTGCGCATCCAGAAATGGATCTGGGCGATGAGGTAAATAGCCGCGGTCTTCAAAAGTCTGACGCCCATTGCGATATCTCCTTCGACGCACAATACGTTGCGGTGGCGTATTGCACGAGCCCCAATGTCGGCACGAGCTCCGCCGCGAAGCCGATGGCGGCTAACACAGTGAGCGTGATGCCGACAGCGGTGCGCACGATCCTCTGGATCCACATATCA
>DASPYC010000611.1:0-3715 GCA_035636955.1 Casimicrobiaceae bacterium | reverse complement strand
CGTAAATCCGCAGGTTTTCCGTAACAGTGAAATCCGGATCGAGATTATCGATCTGCGGGACAACGCCGACGCGCACGCGTGCCTCCCGCGCTGCCTTCGGCACCGGCTCCCCGACCATTTCCAGCGTTCCGCCGTCCGGATCGATCAGCCCGAGGCAGCAGCGAAGCGTCGTCGTCTTGCCTGCGCCGTTCGGTCCGAGGAGACCGAAGCACTCGCCGCGGCGAATTTCGAACGACAAGCCGCGGACGACTTCGTTGTCGCCGTAGCTTTTGCGCAACCCGTCGACGCGTAACACGATATCGCCAGTGGGATTGCGTGTCGCATCATGCGCGACCGTAGGTTCGATCTGAACGGCCTCGTTCATGAGCGCCGCCGGGCCGTCCCAAGGCGCGAATTACTCCCCCTTTGGGGGCAGCGCAAGCGTGGGGGTCCTTTCATTCAGCCGTGAACCCGGATGCTTTGACGACCGGTCCCCATTTCGCATAGTCAGCGGCGAGAATGCGGCCGAACTCTTCGGGTGATGTCGGCGCCGGATCCATGCCGAGCTTGGTCAGACGCTCCGCGACATCGGGCGATTTCAGCGCTTGATTGAGACTTCGATTCAATAGATCGATGATCGGCTTCGGCGTCTTCGCCGGCGCAAAAAAGCCGAACCAGCCTTCGGCTTCGACGCCCTTGACGCCCAGTTCCGCAAATGTGGGCACGTCGGGAACGGCGCTCGAACGCTTCGCGCCCGAGCTCGCGAGAATTTTTACCTTGCCTGCGCGATGCTGCTCGGTCAGATCGGCGATCGCATCGACCGCGGTCGGCACGTTGCCGCCGATCAATTCGTTCATGTAGGCCGCGGAGCCTTTGTATGGGACGTGGAGCATCTCGATGCCGGCTTCGCGGCCGAGCATCACGCCAAAGAAATGCGGCAGGCTGCCGGCGCCCGAGGTCGCATACGATGATTTGCCCGGATTCGCTTTCGCCCATGCGACGTACTCGGTCCACGTCTTGGCACCCGACTGCGGACCCGCTGCGATTGCGAACTGGAACGTCGAGCCCATGCCGATGGGCGCGAAATCTTTGATGGGGTCGTACGACAGCGTTTTGTAGCTGTGCGGAACTACGGCCATCGGACCGATCGGCATCACCATGATCGTCGTGCCGTCGGGCGGAGCGGCTTTGACCGCGTCCGCGGCGATGCGTCCGATCGCGCCGGGACGATTTTCGACGATCACCGGTTGGCCGAGCGAGTCTTTCATCTTGTCCGCGACAGCGCGCGCCATGACATCTGCGGTGCCGCCGGCGGCGAATCCAACCAGGATCTTGACGGGACGATCGATCTTGTCCTGCGCGAGCAGCGGCGAAGCGATGCTCGTCAATACGCTTGCCGCGAATGCGAGCGTGAACGCGATGGGACCTTTCATCGTTTCCTCCTTGAACATGCGATGGTTCTTGAAACGGCGTACGAGTATACGGCGCAGAGCCAATCGGCTAGGCATCCGCCGCAGCAACGGAGCCACGCCGCCGGTCTCCGGTAATGACCCGCTGCAGTTGCGGCAAACGCCCATGAAAAAAATGTCCACAGCCGGGGAACACGACGATCGGCAACTCCTGCGGCCGCGCCCACGCGAACACATCGGCAAGCGGCACGACGTCGTCTTGCTCGCCGTGGACGACAATCGTATCGGGCGGCACGCGCTCGGTAGGAAAGCGATTGACCGCCGGCGCGATCAGCACCAGCCGTTCGGCAGTGACGTGATGCGCGACGCGCGTCTGGACGAAGGAGCCGAACGAGAAACCCGCGAGGATGATCGGTAACGCATTGCCGAAACGCTGTCGACCATGGGCTAGCGCTGCGAGCGCGTCGTCAGTCTCCCCATTGCCTTCGTCGAAGGTTCCGACGGATGCGCCGACACCGCGGAAATTGAAACGGACAGCCGCATAGCCCAGCGCGAAGAATGTCTTGGCGAGTGTGTAAACGACTTTGTTGTCGAGCGTCCCGCCCTCGATCGGCAGCGGATGCGCGATGAGCGCGATACCGGCAAGCGTTGTTACCGGCGCATTGATGACAACTTCGAGCGCGCCGACAGGACCGTCGATCACTTCGCGCTCGGCCGTCTTCGGCGTCAAATGAGAAGTCTCTCGACGATCTTGCCGCCAACAACGTGCGAGTCGATGATCTCGTCGATGTCATCGCGATCGACGTACGTATACCAGACGGCGTCAGGGTAAACGACGACTACCGGACCTTCTTCGCAGCGGTCGAGACAGCCGGCTTTGTTGATGCGGACTTCGCCTTTGCCGGCAAGTCCGAGCGACTTGATCCGCTCCTTCGCATATTTCTGCATCTCGAGTGCGCCCGCGGCCGCGCAACATCGCTCGGGAGGATCGCGCTTGTTGCAGCAGAAAAATACGTGGCGGCGGTAATAGCTCATCGGATCGCGCAAACAACGGTCGATTATAGCGGACGGCGACCAGCAACTTCGTCACCGCACTGCGACGCCGATGCACATCACTGCTTGTTCGACCGGCGCGGCGACGGAGAATTCACGCGCGTGTCGGGATGCCCCCATGCCGGCCGCCCGGCCAGCGCAAACAACCAAGCGGCGGCGAGGAGCGGCCAGACGAGCAAAATCGTTCGCGTTAATCCGTTGTAGTTCAGCAGCTGCCCGTAGCGCCAGTTGAAGAGCGTCAGCGGTGCACGCGCAGACAATAAATCGGGCGCAAGCAGCGGCACGCTTGCCGATGACAGCAACGCCACCCCGCATACCGCAACCATGACGGGACGACGAAGATTGACGGCAGCCAGTATCAGCAGCGCACCGGCGGCGATGCCCATCATGACGCCCGGCCGTTGCCACGAATCCCACACCGCGGGCTTGATGACCAGCGCAGCCGCGATACCTTTCATGATGAGCGCGGCGCCGATCAACACGAGCACGGCGCCGCCGATGAAACGCCGTTCGCGCAGCAACAATGCAAGGAACAAGCCGACGCCCAGCATCTGAAACGCGCTCTCAGCGGCCTCGATCAACATTGCCGCGCCGTCCGGCGGCGCAGCCGATGCAGCCAGCATTCGACCGGGCTCCGGATCGAACGTCACCGCGAAAAGTGGTATGCCGGGATTGATTTGCGCGACGATCCACAGCGTGAGGAGCGCAAGGCCCACGTCGCCCAAATGGCCGTCGAGAAACAACCGCGTTCGCGCTGACGAGATCGTGCGCTTGATATTCTCCGATTGGGAAAGACCCGCGGCGATCGCCGCACCCAACGCTGCGCCGACGGTATTCGACAAAAAGTCCAGCGTGCTGGCGACGCGCTGCGGAAGAAACATCTGCAGTGACTCCATCGAAAACGAAAGAATCGCGCCGACGGCCGTGCCCAGCGCGATCCGCATGAGCGGAGACGCACGCGTGGGGAGCCATGCAACAAAGAATCCGAATGGGCAATACGCAATGATGTTGAACAAGAAGTCGTAGCGCAGCCATCGGTTCGGCCAGCTCGCGAACAGGAAGAACGGCGTACCGGGCGCGGGCTCGATCCAGTCGCCGAACGGTTGCAGCGAGGCGTAAACGATCGCGAACGCGTACAGCGTCGCAAGCGCGTGCGGTAGGCGCGTTCGGTGATGCATCAATTGCGCGCCAAGGGTTTTTCCAACACGATGACGTCGCGCTCGGCGGCACGCCTCACTTCTCCGGTTTCGACGTATCCGAGCTTGCGCCAGAAC
>DASPYC010000610.1:0-3691 GCA_035636955.1 Casimicrobiaceae bacterium | reverse complement strand
TGCAGACGTATTGCTCCGAGGAGTTGGGCGGCTTTTACCTCGACATTCTGAAGGACCGTCTCTACACGTGTGCGAAAGAAAGCCACGCCCGTCGCTCGGCGCAGACGGCGCTCGCGCTGGTTCGCGATACGTTGCTCAAGTTGCTGGCGCCGATCATGTCGTTCACGGCCGAGGAAGCGTGGAAGGTCGTCCATCCGCACGATCCGTCAATCTTCACTCACGTTTGGGATCAATCATTGCCCGGGATTCCCGACGCCGCCGCACTCTTCATGAAATGGGAACGAATCGTCGCCATCCGCGCGCTCGTGCAAAAAGAGCTCGAGTCGTTGCGGCAGA
Source organism: Casimicrobiaceae bacterium (assembly GCA_035636955.1). Lineage (GTDB taxonomy): Bacteria > Pseudomonadota > Gammaproteobacteria > Burkholderiales > Casimicrobiaceae > VBCG01. Next base: position 3,355 of record DASPYC010000610.1, on the reverse strand, counting down.
GCGGCGGCATCGGATCGCCGCTGCAAGCCGAAGTTGAAATCGTCGCACCGGCCGGTGACTATGCGGCACTGGCGTCGCTTGGGGACGATCTTCGCTTCGTGCTGATCACGTCGGCGGCGAAAGTGCGCTCGGGCGAGTCGTTGGCGATTGCGGTCAAGCCCAGCGCACACCCCAAATGCGAGCGTTGCTGGCATTGGCGCGCCGATGTCGGCGCCGATCCGCGTCATCCGGCGTTGTGCGGGCGCTGCGTGGCGAATCTGTTCGGTGCGGGCGAACCGAGGAGCGCTGCGTGAGCGGCATAGTCGATGCGCGAGCGCGATGGACGCGATGGCTTTGGCTGAGCGCTGCGGTGATCGCATTCGATCAGTTGACGAAGTACGTGATCCTCGCCGCGTTCCGGCCCGGTGAAGAGCTGCCGGTGACTTCGTTCTTCAGCCTCGTGCTCGCGTTCAACGCGGGCGCCGCATTCAGCTTTCTCGCCGGTGCCGACGGCTGGCAACGCTGGATGTTCATGGCGATCGCGTTCATCGCCTGCGCGATCATGCTGTGGCTCCTCAAGCGCGGCGGCACGACACTCTTTTGCGCGGCAATCGCTCTCATCATCGGTGGAGCGTTGGGTAATCTCTTCGATCGCATTGTCATCGGACGCGTCGTTGATTTCCTGTTGTTTCACTATCAAGACTGGCGCTATCCCGCCTTCAATGTCGCGGACAGCGCGATTACCGTCGGTGCAGCGGCGTTGATTCTGGAAAGCTTCCGGCAGCGGCGCGACGAGCCCGCGGCGAAGGACGCTTGAATGGACATTCTGCTCGCCAATCCGCGAGGATTCTGCGCCGGCGTCGACCGGGCGATCGCGATCGTCGAGCAGGCGCTCGCGCAATTCGGTGCGCCGATTTACGTCCGCCACGAGGTTGTCCATAACCGCTTTGTCGTCGATGATCTGCAACGCAAAGGCGCCGTATTTGTCGAGGAGCTTGATGCTGTTCCGCGCGGCGCGACGGTCGTGTTCAGCGCCCATGGCGTCTCGAAAGCGATTCGTGCGGAAGCGCAGGCCCGCGGTCTCACGGTATTCGACGCGACGTGCCCGCTGGTCACCAAGGTGCACGTCGAAATCGCCAAGATGCGCGACCGTGGCCGCGAGATCGTCATGATCGGACATCGCGGCCACCCCGAGGTCGAAGGTACGATGGGACAGTGCGAGGGCGGCGTCTACCTCGTGGAATCCGTGGCCGACGTCGCGACATTGCAAGTGCGTGATCCTACGCAGCTTGCGTATGTCACGCAGACGACGCTCTCGGTCGACGATGCGGCTGCGATCGTCAGCGCGCTCAAGGCGCGCTTTCCCGAAATCATCGGGCCGAAAAAAAACGATATCTGCTATGCGACGCAAAACCGCCAGGACGCGGTCAAGTTCCTGGCACCCAATGTCGACGTCGTGATCGTCGTCGGTAGTCCAAACAGTTCGAACTCGAACCGCTTGCGCGAAGTTGCGACGCACCGTGGCGTGCCGGCGTACATGGTCGACGACGCCGATGAATTACGGCCAGAATGGATCGCGGGCAAGCGTCGGATCGGACTGACCGCGGGCGCATCGGCACCGGAAGTGCTGGTCCGTGCAGTTATCGAGCGGTTGCACGCGATGGGTGCGGGCGATGTGCGCGAGATTGCCGGCGTCGTCGAGACGATCGTTTTTCCGTTGCCAAAGGGATTGACCGGCACCGCAAGCGGCAAAGCGCCCGAGATCGGTCCACCGTCGCCGTAAGCGCGCTGCGCTCAACCGACGGCGGCGAATTCGTAAATCTCGTAGTCGGGGCCTTGATCGACGAGCTTCGTCAAGACTGCGACGTGCTTGCCCTTGTCGTGCCACATGCCGATCGCGTGCTCGAGCCCGAAGGCGCCCATGGGTACGACGACCTGATCGGGCGACACTTCGGTGGCCGTTCGATCGCCCGGCAGCACAACGACTGGTGTGGGTGTGTGGTCCTTTGCGTCTTCCGCCGCCGCCGTTGCGGTTCGCGGCGAATCCGACACGAGCTCGCAGCCGAATTCCAGCGCTGTCCCCGTCGGTGCGTTACGAAACCAACGAACGATCGCGATCTGAAGCCCGGACTTGCCCTCAACGCGCAGCGTGATCAGATCGCCGATTCGAAGCGATGATGGCGCCGCCGCGATCTGTCGAAGCGCGTAACCACCTGGCGTCTGATTGAGGATTTGGCATGTGGTCGGCGGCGGCAGATCGGGGTGTCCAGCAATCATCCGCGTATCGTCTGTCCGGCTGCCGTGCCATGCATTAAGAAATCCGGCCAGTGCGATGACGCGTCCACGCGAAGGCAGGCGGCTGAATTGCCGCGCCGGCGGAATCGCCCATTGCCGCAGCAAGCGGCGTAAGAGAACGGAATTGCGCGCGCGGTGCGTCACGTCGCTGCGAAATCCCGCAGGGGCTTCGCCGCCGGAATCGACGCTGCGTATCTGCTCCTGCAACGTGAACGCGAGATCGAATGTCAGCAGAAAAAGCTTCGACCCGTTCACCGAGCCGCCTTTATTCGCGGAGAACGGCGGAAAATCATGGCCGATCGGCACAATCGCGACCGCCTTCGCCATTCGATGCACTGGCGCAACGTCGGTCAGTTTCGCCGTTTGACTGTATTCGGTCAGATAACGAACGACGACTTCGATCTGGCCGGGCAGGAATGCATATGGATTTGCGAGTGCCAACAGCAACGACTGAATGTAAATGTCCTCGGGCGTCGACTCGCCAGGCTCGGAGCCACGCGGCACCTGGTGCAGATTGCGCGACCGCGCAAACACATAGATCGCGTGCAAATCGTGCCACGTATGCGGCGGCACCGGAGAATACGATTGATAGCTGTTGATAAGCACGCGCGCGCCGGATTGCAGCGACCGCCGCACGAGCGCAGTCATCAGCCGCGCGCCACCGAGCGAAATGCGCTTCTCCACCTCGCCCTCGAGCAGGCGTTTATAGGCGTTCGACAGCTCTGAAGCGAGGGTGATACCCGCACGGGCGGCATCTTGCGCGTCGTCCCGCAACGGCTGCGGAGCGCGCACGAATTCGCGCGTGAGAGGCGACCACAGCGATTGCGCCGCCTTCCAGTATTGCGCGACGAGCTGGAAGCGGCGCGAGTCGCTGATCGAGACCCGATTGATCGCAGCGAGCGCGTCACCGATCAGTCGCGCCGCCGTTGTCGCATCACGCTTGCCGGCGTGTTCGAGCCATGTCTCCACGCGAGCGGGACGCGTTTCGGGCTTACGATCGAAATCGGTTTCCAGCGACGGAAAGGTAAGGCCGAGCTTCATCGCGCCGTCCGAAACGCCGGCGCGTCGCTAGGACGGCGTG
>DASPYC010000609.1:0-4294 GCA_035636955.1 Casimicrobiaceae bacterium | reverse complement strand
GTGGTTACCGGACTCGCGCTCATCGCGCTGCCGTTTGCGCTGCTGGCGGGCGGTCTCACGCTGACGAGCGCCACCGACGTCGTGATCTTTGCGATCGCCTGTATGGCGCTCAACATCCTCGTCGGTTACACGGGCCTCGTTTCCTTCGGGCACGGCGCGTGGTTCGGGATTGGCGCGTATGCGGCGGCGTTGGCGCAGCGTCATTGGTTCGCCGGATCCGTGCTGTGGCCGTCGCTCTTCGCGGTCGTATTCTTGGTCATTGCCGCGATACCGATCGCCTTTCTTGTGTTGCGCCGGCGCGGCGTCTATTTCTCGCTGTTGACGCTCGCATTCACCGCGTTGACATATGCGATCGCATTCCGCTGGACCGCGTTCACGGGCGGCGAAAACGGTCTGGGCGGCGTGACCCGCGCGAATTGGCTCGGGCTGGATCTCGAAAACCGCTGGGTGTATTACACGTTGGTCGCCGTCATCGGGTTGGCGGTGGTCATCGGATTGAGGCGCTTTCATCGCTCGCCGATCGGCACGGTGCTGATTGCGATTCGTGAAAACGAGCAGCGCGCGCAGTTCGTTGGCTATGCGACGCGACGCTACAAGCAAGTCGCGTATGTGTTGTCAGCAGTGCTGACCGGCTTCGCCGGGGTGTTGTTTACGTTTCATCATCGCTTTGCATCGGCCGACGCCACCGCCATTTCGTTTTCGGGTGAGCTGCTCGCCATGGTCATCATCGGCGGCATGCGCAATCTGCTCGGCCCGGCGATCGGCGCCCTGTTTTTTATTCTGTTTCGCGAGTATCTGTCGATCTGGACGCCCGATTGGCTGTTGTACTTCGGCTTGCTGTTTGTCGCGTTCGTCGTTTTCTCGCCAACAGGGCTGGTGGGCGTTTGGCAACGACTCGCCGAGCCGATGAAACCGAAGGTTGTCGAGGCTGCGGCGATGGCAGGCCGGGCGATCGAGCAGGGTGTCGCGCTTCCCGCATTCCTGCGCATCGATGCCCACGATGGCGGTGTCGTCCTCGAAGCACGCGATCTTGCGAAGGCGTTCGGCGGCATCAAGGCGGTCGTCGACGCGAGTCTCGTCGTACGTGATCGGTCGTTGCATGCGCTGATCGGTCCGAACGGCGCCGGCAAGACGACGGTTTTCAATCTGATCTCGGGATTATTTGCGCCGGATCGGGGGACCGTCATGTTGGCAGGAGCACCGATCACCGGCATGCCGCCGCAGCGAATCGTCATGGCGGGTCTCGCACGGTCGTTTCAGATCACGAACCTTTTCCCCGGCCTTGCCATCGAAGAAAATTTGCGGCTCGCAGTGCAGGCGCGCGACCCGTCTCATCGCAACGGCTGGACCGGCGCGCTGGAAATCGAACGCGTGACGCAACGCGCGGCGGAGCTTGTGCGTTTTCTGGGATTGTCGGGGATCGAGCGGGCCGAGGCGGGTTTGCTTTCCTATGGCGGCCAGCGGTTGCTCGACATGGGACTGGCGCTGGCAAGCGGGCCGCGTGTTCTTCTCCTCGATGAGCCCCTCGCGGGCCTGTCAGCGGCCGAGCGTGAACGCGTTGCGCAATTGATCAAGCGAATATCGGCCGATATTCCGGTGCTGCTGGTCGAGCACGACATCGATCGCGTCTTCGCGCTCGCCGATCGCGTGACGGTAATGAACGAAGGCAAGGTGCTGGTCGACGGCACCGCCCAAGATGCGCGACAAAGCAGCGCGGTCCAGGAGCTCTATATCGGGCGGGGTACGGCTGCATTGGCGGCGAAGCCACGCGGGCATGCGGAACGCGCGCAGTCGCCCGAGCTGCTGATGCTCGCCGATGTCAACGCGTTCTATGGCAAGAGTCACATTGTGAAAGACGCATCACTCGCCGTGCACGAACATGAGATCGTCGCGCTGCTCGGGCGCAACGGGGCGGGGAAGTCGACGCTGTTGAAGACCGTCATCGGCATCGTCGGCGCGCAAAGTGGAAAGATCGTTTTGAGCGGGAACGACCTGGTCGGCCACGCGGCGGCCGAGAATGCACGTGCCGGCATCGGCTATGTGCCGCAGGGGCGCGGGCTTTTCGCAGGGTTGAGCGTGCGGAACAACTTCGAGCTTGGGAGGTTGAAGCGCCAACGCGGCAGCGGCGTTGCATGGCCGGATGAAAAGATTCTGAATTTCTTTCCGCAGCTAAAAGCGCGGCTCGACACACCGGCGGATTACTTGTCCGGTGGGGAACAGCAGATGGCGGCGGTAGGCCGTGCACTTGCAGGCCATGTGCGCGTACTACTGCTCGACGAGCCGTTCGAGGGACTCGCACCCGCTATTATCGAAGAGCTGTTCGAAGCCTTCGACAAGTTGCGCGACCAGCTGTCGATCGTCATCGTCGAGCACAATCTCGATCTGGTGCTGGCGCTCGCGGACCAGGCGTATGTTCTCGAGCGTGGCAGCGTCGTTCATCATGGGCCTGCGCGGGCGCTCCGCGACGATTTGCAGTTACGGAGACGCGTATTGTGGATGTAGCAACGGAAAAATAGGATGGACAAGACAGCAGCGATGATCGGCGCTGGTCTTATCGGCCGCGCTTGGGCGATGGTGTTTGCGCGCGCCGGTTGGACCGTGCGCCTGTACGACAGCAATCCGACGCAGCTCGCCGACGCGCGGGCATATATCGGGCCGAGTCTTGGCGAGCAGCAGGGCGCAGGACTTTGTGACGATGCCGGCGCAGCGCAGGCGCGGATCGACTATGTGCCGTCCCTTGAAGCGGCAGTGGCGGGCGCTGCGTGGGTGCACGAGCATTTGCCAGAAGAATTGGCGCCAAAGCGTGCGTTGTTTACGCAACTTGATCGCCTCGTCGCTGCGGACACGATTCTTGCGAGCTCGACGTCCGCGATTCCGGCATCGAAATTCACCGACGGTCTCGCTTGTCGAGCCCGCTGTCTTGTCGCGCACCCAGTGAATCCGCCTCACCTCGTGCCGGTCGTCGAGCTCTGCGGCACGCCATGGACTGCGCCGCAGACGGTCGAACGCGCACACGCGCTCATGACCGACATCGGCCAGGTGCCGATCATCGTGCACCGCGAGATCGACGGCTTTATCCTGAACCGACTGCAGGGCGCGCTTTTGACCGAAGCGATGCGGTTGGTCGAAGAAGGCTATGTGTCGCCGGACGATCTCGATAAGACGATCAAGGACGGCCTCGGCTTGCGCTGGTCGTTCATGGGACCGTTCGAGACGATCGGGTTGAACGCACCGGGTGGCGTCGCCGATTATTGCGCACGGTACAGCGCCTTCTACCGGCGCGTTGCTGCCGACCCCGCCCGGCCGGAAGTGTGGGAAGGCGAGCGCGCTGCCCACGTTGTGGCTGCGCTTGGCGCGCCGTTGAGCCGTTCCGAACGCGAGCGAAGGACGCAACGGCGCGATCGCCTGCTGCTCGCGTTGCGACGGCATAAGATCACATCATCGAAGACCGAATGAGGAGCGACACCATGGCCGAACGCCGCAAAGTGATCATCACCTGCGCCATCACCGGTTCGATCCACACGCCGTCGATGTCGCCTCATCTGCCGATCACGCCAAAGCAGATCGCAGACGCGGCGGTCGCTGCAGCCGAAGCCGGCGCGGCGATCGTTCATTTGCATGCGCGCGATCCTGTCGATGGCCATCCGACGCAGGACTCGAAGTATTTTCGCGAGTTCGCCGCGGACATCAAGCGTCGCTCGGATGTCGTCATCAATTTCACGACTGGCGGCGCCGCGACGATGACCATCGAAGAGCGGCTGCAACCCGCGCTGCAATTGAAACCCGAGGTCGCGTCGCTCAACATGGGCTCGATGAACTTCGGGCTCTTCCCGATGCTGAAGCGCTTTCAGACGTTCAAGTTCGACTGGGAGCGCACGTATCTCGAGACGTCGAATGAGCGGATCTTCCGAAACACGTTCAAGGACATTGAATATATTTTGACGTCATGCGCCGACAACGACACGCGCTTCGAGATCGAGTGCTACGACATCGGCCATCTGTACACGGCCGCGCATTTCTTCGAGCGCGGCATCGTCAAGCCGCCGCTCTTCATCCAGAGCGTGTTCGGCATTCTCGGCGGCATCGGTCCGCATCCGGACGATGTCGCGCATATGAAGCGCACGGCCGATCGACTATTCGGCGACCAGTATCAGTGGAGTGTGCTTGGCGCCGGCCGCAATCAGCTTCCCATCGCATCGATGGCGGCGGCGATGGGCGGCAACTTACGAGTCGGACTCGAAGATAGTCTGTGGCTCGGTCCCGGCAAGCTTGCGGAGTAGAACGCCGCGCAAGT
>DASPYC010000608.1:0-3840 GCA_035636955.1 Casimicrobiaceae bacterium | reverse complement strand
CGAAGTCGCGCTCGGGCCCCCGACGGGGAATGGGTCCGAAGCGCTTGAAGAATTCGTAAAACGGATCGTCTTCCGAGATATCTGGGAGGCGCTGGCTCCGACGCACTGTCTGCGTGACGTCGACCGAAACGACGGCTGGGCCCTGCTTTTCGTAGAGATCGGTGAAGTCAGGCAGGCCGGCGCGGCCCTGCGCCGCGGCCGGCACCGTGAAGGTCGCGACAAGTGCAAGCAATAGGACGCGGAACACGGCACGGAGCCGGTCCGGGTGACGGACGCGCATGGCGGTGCTTTCCAATCGAAGGGAGACGAAGGCGACCCTCATTGTCCCACGCCGCCGCTGTCAAATGAGCGCCGCAGGGCCGTCCCAAGGTGCGAATTGCTCCCCCTCCGGGGGAGCGTATCGGCCGCGTTGGCCACTGAGGCCGCAAGCGTGGGGGTCTAATTATCGACGGGAGACCGAGTTTCCGATGAGCCGCACCGTCGCGCCCGGCGCTTCGCCGAGCACCGTTACGAGATGATCATCCTGCCTGACGCTGTAGACGTTGAGGCCGCCTTGATGCGCCATTCCGGTGGACGCGGGCGGGGTCGTATAAGGCTCGACGAAGACGCTGATGGCGACAAGGCCGTCGGAATAAACGAGGTGCACGACGGGATCGCGACGGCCCCGCAGCTTGCGAAACCCTTCCATGATTTTAGTGAAGCCCGGGGGTATGCGGTTCACCGCCCATCCGGTGTCGTTCGGCGCGACATCGCCCGCGGACGCTTCCTTGACCGTCCAGTCGGGAGGAATCGCAGCCCAGGTCGGCTCGACCATAGGCAAATCGACCTTGGCGTTGACCGTCAAATCGGTGAATGCAAACTGCTCGACGACATCGCCGCGCTCGTTCATCACCCGCGCTTTCAATAACAGCCCGGTCGCCGTGTCGGCCCAAAAACGATGGCCGTAGCGCAGGCCGTCCTTCGGCTCGAATACGGCGATCTCTGCTGTGTGTCCGCCGACACGCTCGCCCGCGACAAGGCGGAAGTTGTAATACTGCGTGAGCGATTTCTGTTGCTCGGCGGACAGCGACGGAAATGCGTTGCGGAACGTCCGCGGCTCGACGCGAACGATCTTCGCGTCCGGGTAATAAATGCGCACTTCGCCGAGCGTTCGAACCACTTCGCGCGCCGGGCCGTCGAGATTGACCAGCTTTTCGTATTCGCGTCCGTTGTCGCTCAGGTGGGTAAGCCGGGAGGTCTCAACCCGAGCGCCTTGCTGATAGACGATCGTGCCGACGTAGTTCAACTGCCGAGCCGCTTGTGCGACACGCGCCACCCATTGCGATGCATCGTCCGCGCGCGCCGACGACGCTAGCGTGAACAGGACCCAGGCAACGGGCGCCAGCGCCGGAAAACGACCCCCACGCTTGCGGCCGTGACGCGAGCAGCCGGCGAGGGGCCCCGCAACGCGGGGATCGACGGCGATGCGAGTCGGCATGTGAGGCCGACAGTTGGAGGGATCGATTCGGCGCAACGGTCCAAAGAGGCCGAGGCGCCGCTGCGCTGCCCCCAAAGGGGGAGCAATGCGCGCCTTGGGGCGGCCCTGGGACGCGAATGGACCGCGCGAGAGGAGACGGGTAGAGAGCATCGCGGCGGGATTAGTCAGGGACGGTCGCTGCCCTGCGTCGCCACGGCTCGCAGGTAAGGCCCGACGCCTTGGATGGCCGCGGCTGGCGAGTATTCCTGATGCGCCATCAAATAATCCGCAGGGATCGTCGAGCCGCGGACGCGGGCGGCGCTGACGGCGGTCGCTTCGCCGGCCTTGGCGACAGCCGCCGGCGTATCGCCCAAAAGCGACGACGCAGTCCAACCAACGACTGTCACAGCCGCGAGCGTTGCGGCAATTGCCCAGCTCCACGTCGCGATTTTCGATGAATCTCGCCGCGAAGGTCCGAGCACCGTCGGCTCCGCAGCGAACCGTGCGGCAAAGCTCTCGGCAAACCCGCCGCGCGGCGCGCCTGCCCCACGCATCGCATCGCCGATCACGTGGTAGCACATCCAGATCGCCATAGCATCCTGCCGCTTGAGCGCGGCGCAGACTGCGTCGACCTCGTTTCCATCAACCTCGCCATCCATCAGACGCGAAATGTTCTCGTTCATCACCATCTCCGAGTCGCATCGGTACCGAGCAACGGCCGCAATTCCGCAGCGATCGACTCGCGCGCGCGAAAAATACGGGATCGGACGGTGCCGATGGGACAATTCATCACGTTTGCAATCTCTTCGTAACTCAATCCCTCGATCTCACGCAACGTGATTGCCGTGCGTAGATCGTCGGGTAACTGCTCAAGCGCACGGTTGACCGTCGCGGCGATCTGCTTGCCGATCAACTCGCCTTCAGGCGTCGCGGCGTCGCGCAGCTGCTCCGCGTCCTCGAAACTCTCGGCGTCCTCGTGGTCGAACCCCGTCGACGTCGGGGCCCGCCGGCCCATTGCAACCAAATAGTTCTTCGCCGTGTTGATCGCGATCCGGTAGAGCCACGTATAAAACGCACTGTCGCCACGAAAGCTCGGGAGCGCCCTGTACGCCTTGATAAAAGCCTCTTGCGTCACGTCTTCAACCTCCGCCGGATCGCGCACCAGCCTCGAAAGCAGCCGCGCGAGCTTGCGCTGATACTTCACGACCAAGAGCTCGAATGCGCGCCTGTCGCCCCGTTGCGCTCGCTCGACGAGCTGTTGATCGACTTCGCGATCACCCATTAAGCGGGTAGTCCCTGAAACAATGTTGTTGTTATGCCCGCCGAACGGAGGGCGCGGCAACCTGCCGAGAATCTAATCAACGGACGGCTACATCCATCGAAAAAGAACTCGCGGCGCACGCTTCTCGCAACAGACCAACAGGGCGTAGCTAAGTTCACGCAGAGATGACGTTATTCATCATAGGCACCGACGATCAACATTTGTCCAGGACAAGGATTCCGCGGACGTCGCCAGTATGAATGCCGCGATAGTTTCGAAGCTGTGGATGCCCCCAAGGCTCGAGCTCGGTAACGGCGTGGCTGTCGATGAGATGCAGTGCGTCGAGCACCGCGACGATCGCCGGGTAGAGACCGCGCTTCTGACCGTCGGCGAGCTTGATCGCGATGCCGAGGCCCTCCCGTTTGACGCCGATCGCTTGCACGCCTTCGGCGCCGATCTTCGCGACCCAATTGCCGCGTCCGGCGCGCATCAGCGCAAGATCGCTGCGGCGCTCGCCGGATACCATTTCAGGGTAAGTTGTCATAGCGTTGGCGAGCAATTGCGGCGCGCGCCCGTAAACCGGATCAACCTCGGGTGACGCGAGACGCGCATAGGCCTGTGCGAGCCGCGCGAGCGGGACGGCGTAATTGGGTGCCGAACAACCGTCGATGCCAGCCACCAGCTCTGGCTGCGGAACGCCGGTGAAAGTCGAGACCGCGCTACGGATCGCTTGCTGCAAAGGATGGTCGAATTGAAGGTATTCATCTTTCGGGTGGTCGCACATCGCACAGTACGCGAGCATTCCTGCGTGCTTGCCTGAACAGTTGTGCGCAAGCGGTGAATATGGGGGCGGCGGCGGTATTTCACCGCGCGCTTCATAAAAACCGGGCGCATGCGCCCCGCATTGGAGATCGGCGGCCGACGAACCGGACTTCGTGAGCATGTCGCTGACGGCATCGACGTGACGCGGCTCCCCCGAATGGCTCGCACACAGTAGCGCGACTTGCTCCGGGGCGAACCCAAAGCGCTCGACGCCGCCCGCGGCGACGAACGGAAGCGCTTGCACCGGCTTGAGCGCGCTCCGAGTGAACGTCAACGCCTCCGGATCGCCCGCGGAGTAGAG
>DASPYC010000607.1:0-4628 GCA_035636955.1 Casimicrobiaceae bacterium | reverse complement strand
GTCGTCCCGATTCGCAAGACGCAAAGCGATCTGATACTGCGCATGCTGCCTTTCGTTTTCGGCACCGCGGGCTTGACGCTGCTCTACAAGGCGGTGCCGGCCCGCCACGTCCGTTGGGGACCGGCCCTCGCCGGCGGCGTGACGTGCGGCCTCGCGCTCGAGGCGGCCAAACACGCCTTTGCGTGGTACCTGACGCGCGTCAACAACTATCAGTTAATTTACGGGGCGGTGTCGGCGCTGCCGGTGTTTCTGTTGTGGATCCATCTCTGCTGGGTGATCGTGCTTGCAGGCGCGGCGATCAGCGCGACCGTGGCGGATGTGCGTGGGCGACGCGACAATAACCGCGAAGGTCGCTGACCGGATCGGCTGCGTGGGTTGCGCAATGGTCGACTGGCAGGCTACAGTGCAAAAATTTTAGAAACGGAGAGCGAAATCCGTGTGGTCAATGATTCAAGCAGCCGGCTGGCCGATCTGGCCGCTCATCGTCGCGTCGATCATTGCGTTGGCGCTCATCTTCGAACGGCTTTATTCGCTGCGCCAGAGCATTGTTGCCCCCGCGGGACTGGTGGATCGCGTTCTCACCGAGTACCGAAGCCATGGCGCGACCGCCGAGCTTTTGTCGAAAACCGCCCGCCACGGTCCATTGGGCCGGATTCTCGCGGCCGGGCTCGCGAATGTGAAAAGTCCGCGCCCCGTGATGAAGGAGGCCATCGAGGAAGTCGGACGCGTTGTGACGCACGATCTCGAACGCTTCCTGACCACGCTCGGCACGATCGCTGCGATGTCGCCGCTGCTGGGACTTTTTGGCACAGTCATCGGCATGATCGAAATCTTCGGCTCGCAGACCGCGGCGAGCTCGAATCCGATTCAGCTTGCTCAGGGGATTTCGATCGCGCTCTACAACACGGCAATGGGCCTGATCGTCGCGATTCCGAGCATGATCTTTTACCGCCACTTCCGCGCAAAGGTCGATGCACTCGTCGTCGAAATGGAGCAGCAGGCGATCAAGCTTGTTGACTTTGCCCACGGCGAACGCACGGCTTAGAGAGCGATGAACCTTCGCGGCGCACGCTCGCGGGAAGACCCGGAGATCAACTTCATCCCGTTGATCGACGTGTTGCTCGTGATCCTGATTTTCCTGATGGTGACCACAACCTATCAGCGAATCTCCGAGCTGCAGATCACGCTGCCCGAAGCCGATGCGGATGCTGCGCGGCAGCGGCCGAGGGAAATCAACGTCGGAGTCGATTCACAGGGTCGCTACGTGCTGGACAAAAACGTGTTCACCTTTACGACTGCCAATGCGCTCGCCGACATGCTGCGGAAAGCGGCGGGTGACGCCAAGGATCCCGTCGTCATCATCAATGCCGACGCGCAGGCCACGCATCAATCGGTCGTGCGCATCATGGAAGCTGCGCGTATCGCGGGACTCCTGCATATCACGTTCGCGACGCAATCGTCTGCTACTGGGAAGTGAGCGCGGCTGGCGCTTAGGATGGCGCCATGAGCGCCGACGGGCCGCCCCGAGGCGCGAATTGCCGCCCCCTGGGGCGTGGGGACCACCATGACCTTCGTCGATCGTCTCGTCGCCACGTGGTACGCGCCGAGGCCCACGCTCCTCGCCCGCGTGCTGTGGCCGCTGTCGCTCGTGTTCCGCGCCATCGTTGCCTGTCGGCGTGCGCTGTATCGCATCGGCTTACTTCGTGCGCGGGCGCTGCGCGTCCCCGTTATCGTCGTCGGCAACGTGAATGTCGGCGGCGCCGGCAAGACGCCGTTGACGCTCGCGCTGGCCAACGCGCTCGCCGAGCGCGGCCACCATCCCGGAATCGTGAGTCGAGGTTACGGAGGCAGCAACGTCATGCCGCGCGCCGTCGAGGCCGGTGACGATGCGCACGTCGTCGGCGACGAGCCGCTGCTCTATGCGAAAGCAGGGCTGCCGGTCTGGATCGGCCGCCGGCGCGCGGCGGCGGCCGCGGCGCTGATTGCAGCGCAGCCGAACATCGATGTGGTGATCGCCGACGATGGCTTGCAGCACTACGCGCTCGAGCGGGCAATGGAAATCGTCGTCGTTGATGCAGCGCGCGAGCTCGGCAACGGTATGCTGTTGCCGGCAGGTCCACTGCGGGAGCCTGCAGCGAGACTCCTCGAAGCCGATGCGGTAGTCCGTCTGGTGTCGCGCGATGACGCCTATCCCGCAGCTGCCGGCGCGCCTTCAACGCGGATGTGGCTCGAGACGTTGCCCTGGCGGAACCTTGCTCTAGCAGACCTTGCACCGACGTTCGACGCATGGCTGCCTGGCACAGTGCATGCAATCGCGGGCATTGCGCATCCCGAGCGTTTTTTCGCGCTGCTACGCAAGATCGGGATCGAAGCGCAGTACCATCCGTTTCCCGATCACCACTTCTATTCGCGCGACGATCTTGTCTTCGCCGGCGCTCGAGCGATTCTGATGACGGAAAAGGACGCGGTAAAATGTGCCGCGTTCGCCGACGATCGATTCTGGTATCTGCCGGTGCGCGCGCGAATCGACCCGGCGCTTGTCGAACTCGTCCTCGAAAGAATCCATGGATACCAAGCTGCTTGAAATGCTCGTTTGCCCGGTCACCAAAGGGCCGCTGATCTACGACCGCGACAAGCAGGAGCTGATCTCCAAGACCGCGCGGCTCGCCTATCCGATTCGCGATGGCATCCCGGTGATGCTCGAGGAGGAGGCGCGCAAGCTCACGCCGGAGGAATGCGAAGAGCTGCAGAAATGAGTGCCTGAGGTTCGTGATGTTCACGGTCCTCATTCCCGCGCGCTGGGCGTCGACGCGCCTGCCCGGCAAGCCGCTGGCCGACATTGCGGGAAAGCCGATGGTTGTCCGTGTCGCCGAACGTGCGCTCGCGAGCGGTGCGGACCGCGTCGTGGTTGCGACGGACGATCGCCGTATCGTTGACGGGGCTGCCGCGCATGGAATCCCCGCAGTGCTGACGCGTGCCGACCACGCGACCGGCACCGATCGGCTGGCCGAGGCGGCGCAACAGCTCGGACTGTCGCCACAAGACATCGTCGTCAACGTTCAGGGCGACGAACCGCTACTCGAGCCGGCGCTCATCCGCCGGATCGCCGAGGTGCTTGCGGCGTCGCCCGATGCGGCCATCGCGACGGCGTGTCATCCGATCACCGATTTGCAGGAGGCATTCAATCCCAACGTCGTGAAGGTGACGCTCGACCATCGCAACTACGCGCTCTATTTCAGTCGCGCGACGATTCCCTGGGCTCGCGAAGCGTTCGCATCGCAGGTTCGAGCGCTGCCCTCGGCGTTCCCGCTCTATCGCCATTACGGGCTTTACGCGTATCGCGTTGATTTTCTCGCGCGCTATCCGACGCTCACGAGCGCGCCGATCGAACGCTTCGAAGCGCTCGAGCAGTTAAGGGCTCTCTGGCACGGCTACCGAATCGTCGTGGAAATCACGACGGGCACTCCCGCGCCGGGCGTCGACACACCCGCCGACCTTGAACGCGTACGCGCGCTCTATGCGGGCCAAGCCACGAACGATTGACCAAGCCACGAGGAAGCGGCGAGAATCGCGACGCCTTAGGGTCGGAGACGACTTCTCCTCGCAACGAATCCGCTTATCGGCCACAAAAGTCGTTTCTGACCCTACTAACTATGCGATTGATACTGATGGGACCGCCGGGGGCGGGCAAGGGTACCCAAGCCGCGTTCATCAGGGATGCGTTCGGGATTCCGCAGATTTCGACTGGCGACATGCTGAGGGCGGCGGTGAAAGCCGGAACGCCGCTTGGACTCGCGGCAAAAACAGTGATGGACCGCGGCGCGCTTGTTTCGGACGACATCATCATCGCGCTCGTGAAGGACCGGCTCAAAGCGTCCGACTGCGCGACCGGCTATCTCTTCGACGGCTTTCCGCGGACGATTCCGCAAGCCGACGCGATGAAGGACGCCGATGTTCCGATTGAATACGTACTGGAGATCGACGTCCCCGACGAGGCGATCATCGATCGAATGAGCGGCCGGCGCGTCCACGCCGCGTCGGGCCGAACCTATCACATCAAATTCAATCCTCCGAGGGTTCCGGGCAAGGACGACGTCACTGGCGAAGACCTGATCCAGCGCGACGACGACAAGGAAGAAACGGTGCGCAAGCGTCTCGCCGTCTACCACAAGCAGACCGAGCCGCTCGTCGCCTATTATGTGAAATGGGCGGCAACCGGAAACCCGAGTGCGCCCAAGTATCGCAGCGTGAACGGCCTCGGCAGCGTCGAGTCGGTACGCGATGCTTGTCTGGCCGCGCTCAGAACGTAATATCGTGCCAATGAACGCTTTCTACGCGCAGTCCGGCGGAGTGACCGCCGTCATCAACGCGAGCGCGGCGGCCGTCATCGAAACGGCCCGCAAGCACAAGTCGCGCATCGGCAAGGTCTATGCCGGCCGCAATGGCATCATCGGCGCGCTGACTGAGGATTTGATCGACACCAGCAAGGAGTCGGCGCGCGCGATTGCCGCCCCGATGCACACGCCCGCCGGCGCTTTCGGCTCGTGCCGGTACAAGCTCAAGGGCGTCGACGAGGACCGTGCGCAATACGTGCGGCTGATCGAGGTCTTCAAGGCGCACGACATCGG
>DASPYC010000606.1:0-3168 GCA_035636955.1 Casimicrobiaceae bacterium | reverse complement strand
CGCGGGCGTGGCTTCGGTCTTGATGCCGGTGACCGCGATCTGCCGAAGAATGGTGAGCATGATGTCGCGACGCTAAAGATCGTGACCGCTGTACGTCAGATTGAAGCTCTTGTTGATCAGCGGAAAGTCGGGAACGATGTTGCCGATGACCGCATGCTCGAGCACCGGCCAGTTCGACCACGACGGATCGTGCGGATGACAACGGCGGATCGTTCCGTCAGGCCCTGTTTCGAGCGCGATGAACACGGGACCGCGCCAGCCTTCGACAAAGCCGAGACCCAGCCGAAACGCCGGCGGCTCGGCAACGAGTGCGGCGAACCCGCCTTCGGGCAGTCCGTCGACGATCGCGCTGCAAAGGCGAAGCGATTCCAGCAACTCGTCGAAGCGCACCGTAACGCGTGCGGCAACGTCGCCATCGGTCTGCGTCATCTTGCGCGGCGCGACCACGTCGTAGGGCGGCAGCGGAAAATCGCAGCGGAGATCGAATGCCTGACCGCTCGCGCGTCCGCACAGACCTGTGAGCCCGAGTTGCTGCGCAAGCTCGGGCGGCGTGCGACCGGACGTGCGAAAGCGGTCCTGCAAGCCGGTATGCTCGTCGTAAATGTCGCGCAGGATCCGGATCTCGTGTTCGAGCGCTGCGCATTGATCGTGGATTTCGGCGGCATGTGCGGCGTCGAACGATGACGCGACTCCGCCGGGAACGACGTAATCCATCATCATTCGATGGCCGAACGCCGCAAGATTCGATCGCAAGACGTCTTCTTTCAACCGCGAGAATTGCGACAGACCGAACGCGAATCCGCCGTCGTTGCCGAGGTAACCGAGATCGCCCAGGTGATTGGCGATCCGTTCGCGTTCGAGCACGAGCGCGCGTAACCAAGCAGCACGTGGCGGCACAATGACATCGGCAATCGCTTCGACCGCCTGCGCATAGGCCCATGCATACGCAACGGTGCTGTCGCCCGACACGCGGCCTGCGAGCCGATAGGCCTCGTCAATTCGCATCGACTCGAAACGTTTCTCGATGCCCTTATGGGTGTATCCCAGCCGTTCCTCGAGGCGCAGCACTTTTTCGCCGACGATTTGAAAACGGAAATGGCCGGGCTCGATGATGCCGGCGTGCACCGGTCCGACGGGAATTTCATGCACTCCGTCGCCTTCGACCTTGACGAACGCGTAGGTTTCCTCGCCTGGCTCCCATTTCGGCGACGCAACGAAATCCCGTTGCAACGGAAACTTGTCGATTGGCCAACTGGCAAGCCATAGCCACGGCCGCTGGTCGTCGCTCTCTGACGCAACACCGACCAGATCGAACGCTGCGCGCTGCATCCGATTGGCCGCTGGAAAAATCATGGAAATGTCGGGGTACGCCGACGACGCGTCAGGTATCGTGTATTCGAGGAGCGTTACGCCATCCTGATCGAGCAGCGCGATACGCAAGCAGAATCCACGCTGACGGTCGCGATCATCGGTGATCCACAACGCAACGAGCCGCCCACCTTGCTCCCATCCAAGCCGGCACGCGGCGAGCAGTTGCCCCGAGCTCACGGGAACCCGCTGCGCCGGTATCGCGCCGGGCAGAACGGCCGCGGCAAGACCGAGTCCGGAAAGATTCATGGCGCTGCGCTCATCCGATCAACCGGGCAGCCTGCCGATACCACTCGGCGAGATAAGGCGGAATCCACAGGCCCAGCATCAGCACCAGCGCGAGATGCACGAACACCGGAATCAAGGCAGGTCGCTCCGGCAATCGTTGCACATTCGTCTCACCGAACACCATCGGTTGCACTTTCGAAAATACCGCCGCGAACGCGATGCCGAGCGCAATCAACAGGAACGGCGTCGCCCACGGTTGATCGCGCATCGCGGTCGTCAGGATCAGAAACTCGCTCGCAAACACGCCGAACGGCGGCATGCCGAGAATCGCCAGCGCGCCGAGCGCAAGCGCCCAGCCGATCATCGGGCTTAACGTGATGAGGCCGCGTATTCCGTCGATCAGTTGCGTGCCGGCCTTCTGTGTCGCGTGGCCGACGGCGAAGAAAATCGCCGATTTCGTCAGCGAGTGAACGGTCATGTGCAGCATGCCGGCAAAGTTGGCGACGGGCCCGCCCATGCCGAATGCGAACGTGATGATGCCCATGTGCTCGATCGACGAATACGCGAATAGCCGCTTGATGTCCTTCTGCCGCGACAGCAGAAATGCGGCAACGACCACTGACAACAGGCCGAAGCCCATCATCAGCTCCTTCGCGAATGAAGTGTGCGCCGACGCTTCCACAAGGACCTTGCAGCGCACGACTGCATACAGCGCGACGTTGAGCAACAGACCCGAGAGCACCGCCGAAACGGGCGTTGGACCCTCGGCGTGCGCATCAGGAAGCCAGTTGTGCAACGGAACGAGGCCGACCTTCGTTCCATAGCCGACCAGCAGGAACACGAAAGCTAGCGACAGAACAGTGGGCTCGAGATCACCCTTGACGCTGTTCAATTCCGTCCACAACAGCGCGCTGCCGCCTGCGCCGAGCACTTTTTCGGCGGCGAAATAGAGGAGGATGGTGCCGAACAGTGCCTGCGCGATGCCGACGCCGCACAGGATGAAATATTTCCACGCCGCCTCCAGGCTCGCCGGCGTCCGATACAGCGACACCAGCAACACGGTCGCGAGCGTTGCCCCTTCGAGCGCGACCCACAGAATGCCCATGTTATTGGTGAGAAGCGCGAGCAGCATCGTGAAATTGAACAGTTGATACATGCTGTGGTAGAGACGCAGCCGCCCGGTCGAGAGCCGGCCGTGCGCACGCTCGATCCGCATGTACGGGCGTGAGAACAACGACGTCGTGAACCCGACGAACGCCGTAAGCGCGACCAGGAAGACATTGAACGGATCGACGAAGAACAATCGATCGAGGACGAGCATGGGCCCGGTGGAAATCACGTGTCCGGTCAGCGCAGCGGCCGCGACCAGCGTGCAGAGGCTCGCAATCACGTTGACGTCGGGCGCGTAGTCGCGCTCGCCGATCAATGCCAGCACGACGGCACCGACGAGCGGCAGCGTGAGGACGAGGATGACTTCGATCACTGTCGCCCTCCTTGGACCTGCGGTGACATGGACACGCCGTAGGGTCGGGCTCCGTCGGTCGCTCGCCGACGCGCGCTTCGCGCCTGGCC
>DASPYC010000605.1:0-5270 GCA_035636955.1 Casimicrobiaceae bacterium | reverse complement strand
GGCATCATGATTCCGCCGTCGGTGCCGCTCGTCATCTACGCAATCCTGACGCAGGAATCGATCGGAAAACTGTTCGTCGCCGCATTCATCCCGGGCATCATCGCGATGCTCGGATACATGCTCGTCGTGCGGATCATCGTGACGCTGAAACCCGCAGCGGGTCCGGCCGGACCCCGTTTTCCATGGTCGGAGCGGTTGAAGAGCACTCTGCAAGTCTTTCCTGTGCTGGTCGTGTTTCTCGTCGTCATCGTCGGCATCTACGGCGGCTGGGCGAATCCGACCGAAGCGGCAGCGATCGGCGCTGCGGCATGCGGCGGTCTCGCCGTGATCGGGGGCATGCGCGTCAAGGGTCTTATCGACAGTGCGCTCGGCATGGCACAGGCAACGGCGATGATCTTCCTTGTTCTGCTCGGCACCGACATGCTCAATACCTCCCTCGCCCTTTCGCAAATGCCGGTGGAGCTCGCGACCTGGGTCAAGGAGAGCGGGCTGTCGCCACTGTTTGTGATGTTCATGATCCTTGGCATCTACATCTTCCTCGGCTGCGTGATGGATGCGCTGGCGATGATTCTGCTCACGATCCCGATCTTCTATCCGATGGTGATGGGGCTCGATTACTTCGGGTTGTCGCAGGTCGACAAGTCGATCTGGTTTGGAATCCTCGCATTGATGGTCGTCGAAATCGGCCTCGTGCATCCGCCGGTCGGGATGAACGTTTACATCATCAATCGGCTCGCGAAGGACGTACCGCTTACCGAAACGTTCAAGGGCGTGGTGCCGTTTCTGCTGTCGGACTTCGTGCGCATCGTGCTGCTCGTGTTCTTCCCGATTATTTCGCTCTACCTAGTCCATACGTTCAAGTAGTCGTTCATCAACCCGAAGGAGGAAAAATGAAACCACCACTGTGGATCAAATGCACGCTTGCGACCGCGGTCGCGTTGTATGCGGGCGGCGCTCTGTCGCAGGAGATTGTCCTCAAGGTCCATCACTTTCTGCCGCCGCAAGCGACGGTCCAGACCAAGTTCTTCAACCCGTGGTGCGACAAAATCAACAAGGAATCCGGTGGACGCTTGAAATGCCAGATCTATCCGGCGATGCAGTTGGGCGGAACGCCGCCGCAGCTTTTCGATCAGGCGCGCGACGGTGTGGCGGACATCATCTGGACCATCCCGACATACCAGGCGGGTCGTTTCATCAAGTCCGAGGTGTTCGAGCTGCCGTTCATGGCGAAGAACGCGGAAGGCGGCAGCCCGGCACTGTGGGAATACATCCAGAAAAATTCGCTGGACGAATTCAAAGGGACGAAGCTGATCGCGGCGCACCTGCATGACGGATCGCTCTTGCACTTCGCCAACAAGCGCGTGACCAATCTCGACGAGATCAAGGGACAGAAGGTCCGCGCGCCTACGCGCATCGGGTCGAAGTTTCTTGCCTCCTTGGGCGCGACCCCTGTGCAGATGCCGGTGCCGCAAGTGCCGGAATCAGTCGCGAAAGGCGTGATCGACGGTGTCGCGGTGCCGTGGGAGATCGTGCCGACGATCAAGCTGCAAGAAATCGCCAAATACCACCTCGACAATGTGCCGAACGCGCCGAAGATGTCGAACTCGATATTCGTCGTTGCGATGAATCAGGCGAAATACGACAGCCTGCCGCCCGATCTCAAGAAGGTGATCGACGCCAACAGCGGAGTCGAAACGTCAAAGATGATCGGCCAGGCGTTTGATGCGACGACCGAGCCCGCGAAGAAACTCGCTCGCGAAGCCGGCGGCACGCTCGACACGCTGTCACCAGCCGAATACGAGAAGTGGCAGAAGGCCACCGACAGCGTCGTCAAAGAATGGATCCAGGAAGCCGGCGCCAAAGGCGCGAACGGTCAGGCGCTGCTCGATGACGCAAAGGCGATGATCAAGAAGAACGGAGGGTGAGCTACATTCGTTTCAAGGCGGGGTGGGCCGCTGCATTCGTATCGAACCGGGTGAGCCGTTGCGCGAAGGGCTTCGGCGTGGCGCAAATCGCATCGTCAAGGCGGGACATCTCGGCGCGGCCGTGAGCGTCGACCCACCGCCGCCGACACGGCCGCGCGCGCGCATCCTCCCATTGGTCGGATGCGCCCCGCAGGAAGACGTTTGCGGACATCCGAGCGCTTACGCCGCGCCCTGACCGCTGCCATTCTGAGGAACGTTTGTCGCTCCGAACGGTAGAATGCTTGTTCCGCGGCCAATCGATAAATCATGAGCTACGAAAACATCCTCGTCGAGACGCGCGATCGCGTCGGCGTCATCCGTTTGAATCGTCCCCAACGACTCAATGCCTTGAACGGCGCACTGGCGAAAGAATTGTCAGCAGCGCTGTTTGCGTTCGACGCCGATCCGGCGATCGGCTGCATCGTCGTGACCGGTAACGAGAAGGCGTTCGCAGCGGGCGCCGACATCGGCGCAATGGCCGAATGGGATTATCAAAAGGTCTACGGCGACGATTACATCACCAAGGACTGGGAGGACATCCGCCGCGTCCGTAAGCCGGTGATCGCGGCAGTCGCGGGATATGCGCTCGGCGGCGGCTGCGAATTGGCGATGGCGTGTGACATCATCATCGCGGCGGAGACCGCGAAGTTCGGCCAACCCGAAATCACGATCGGCACGATGCCCGGATTTGGCGGAACGCAGCGTCTGCCGCGTGCGGTCGGCAAGGCGAAGGCGATGGATTTATGCCTGACCGGCAGGATGATCGATGCCACCGAGGCCGAGCGCAGCGGACTCGTCGCACGCGTCGTGCCCGCCGATAAGCTCGAAGGCGAAGCGCTGGCGCTCGCGGCAAAAATCGCGTCGCATTCGCTTCCCGTCGTGATGAAAGTCAAGGAGGCGATCAACCGCGCGTACGAAGCATCGCTGTCGGAGGGACTGTTGTTCGAGCGGCGCGAATTCCATTCGACGTTTGCGCTCGACGATCAGAAGGAAGGCATGCGGGCATTCGTCGGCAAGCGACCGCCGGTATTCAAGAACCGCTAGCGGAGGACCGCGATGAGCAAGATCGTACGCATTGCACTGTTGCTCGGAGGATTGGCACTACTCGGATGCGCATCGACGTCGCTGCAGAGCGCGTGGTACGACACGAGCTACACCGGCGGCGCATTTCGCAAAATCCTGGTCGTCGGCGTCGGCGCGAATCTCACCGATCGGCGCGTGTTCGAGGATATCTTTGCGCAGCAGTTGAGCGCGACCGGCACGCAGGGCATCCCCGGTTACCAATTTCTGCCCGACGATGCCCGTGCGAACGAACCCGGCTGGAACGCGGGCGTCGCTCGATCGGGCGCCGATGCTCTGCTGCTCGTCCGCGTGTTGGGCGTGGATACGAAAACCCAAGTCATGACGACGATGGTGCCCGGGCCGATCTATTTCGGGCCCTACGGCAGACCGTGGGGCCCGCAGATGATCGCGGTGCCCGAGGTGACGCAGTACGACGTCGCCAATGTCGAAACGAACTTGTTCGATGTGCAGACGAAACGCGTGGTTTGGTCGGGCACGACGCAAACGTTCAATCCATCGAGTGTCCCGCAGGAAACGCCCGGCTTTGCCAAGATCATCATCGGACAGCTTGCCGCGCGCGGCCTGATTGCCGCACCCAAGCAATCCTAGTTATTTTGCCGCCGTCTTGAAGCGCATTGCGCCCGCGTTGGATTTCAGCGTCAGCACGAGGTCGCCGTCTACGAAATCGTAGCCGCTGACTTCGGCGAGTTGCCGTACGAACTCTGTTCCTTTCGAACCCGATGGACATCCCATTTTCGTCGTCGCTGCCGCGGTCATCGTGAGCGACCGATTGGCGCCGGCCGCATATCCCGCACCGCCTCGATTGCAGTCCGCGCGCAGTTGCACGCGATCATCGGGCTGAAATTCAATCGTGTAGCGTTCGGGCGCGTCAGGAACCAAGCGCTCGTTGCCGATAAGCTGCGTACCTTGCCACGCCCACACGCGACCACCGAGGGTCGGCTCGGTCCCGCTCGTCATCGTTGGCGGGACCATGATCGGCGTAATCGGTGGTAATGCGGGCTTGGTCGTCGTTTCATTCGCGGAGCACGCGCCAGCGAGGAAGACGATCAGCGCGATGCCAATACAATCGTGAAGGGTACGCTCCATTGAATCATCCTTTCGTGTCCCCTTCTAATCATACGGCAGGCAGCCGCCATAAATGACGGCATCCGATCACACGCCTCACGTCGACTTGCGTCGAATCGTTCCGGCGCTCGGGGTTGCACAAATCATTTCGTGGGGAACACTGTTCTATGCCATCGCCGTGCTTGGTTCGGCCATGCGCGACGAATTGAAGACGAGCGATGTCATCCTGTTCGGAAGCTTCACGTGCGGCTTGTTTGTGTCAGGCATCGTCTCGCCGTGGGTCGGCCGGCGAATCGACGCACGCGGCGGCCGCGCGGTTCTCGCGGGCGGCTCGCTGCTCGGCGCCGTTGCTTGCGTTACGCTCGCGCTTGCAACGGGACCACTCACGTTGCTCACTGGTTGGATCTTAGCCGGCATAGCGAGCGCGGCTTGTCTCTACGATCCGGCGTTTGCAACGTTGCACCGAATCTCAGGCGTGTCGTACCGGCGCGCAGTCACTGCATTAACACTGTTCGGCGGGTTTGCCAGTACCGTCTTTTGGCCGCTGTCGCAGTATTTGCTCGACACCATCGGCTGGCGTGCTGCGTTCGGTGTTTATGCTGCACTCCATGCGGTCGTGTGTTTGCCATTGCACGCTGTTTTCATTCCACGAGATGAGGCGCGCATCACGCCTTTGGAGTCGTCGCCTCAAAAGAGCCCGACGCATTCGCCGGCCGGCTCTGCATTCGTTTGGCTGGCGAGTGCGTTCGCGCTGGCGACATTCATCAGTTCCGCGCTCTCCGCTCACCTAATCGGACTCCTCACGACGTCCGGGCTTGGCGCCCGGGATGCCGTCCTGGTCGGCTCGTTGATCGGCCCGATGCAGGTCGCAGGACGGGTGATGGAGTTCGCGTTCACGCGGCACGTCCGCGCGTTGTTCGTCGGAACGCTCGCGTTCGCGCTGCTGGCGTCGTCGCTGTTGGTGCTCGCGCAGGTGCGTGGAGTCTGGATTGTCGCGCTCGCATTCGCGCTCCTTTACGGATGGAGCAACGGTGTGATGACGATCGTCCGCGGCACGGTTCCGGCCGAGTTGTTCGGGTCACGTGGTTATGGGGCGCTGCTCGGCCGTCTCGCGCGACCGCAATTCATCGCGAAGGCGATCGCGCCGCTCGCGTTGAC
>DASPYC010000604.1:0-5233 GCA_035636955.1 Casimicrobiaceae bacterium | reverse complement strand
CGCTCCGGAGTGTCGGGCTCCCTCGATCGCTCGCCGCCGCGCGCTTCGCGCCTTGCCTTCGGCCGGCTCGCTCACTCGCCTTCCTTCAATTTCTCGAGATGCCGCAAGTCCAAACTGTCGAACTGCTCGCGGATCTGGAAGAAGAACACGCCGAGGATCAGCATGCCGACCAGCACGTCGAGCGCGATTCCGAGCTCGACAACCATGGGCATGCCATACGTAGCGCTCGTTGCCGCAAAGAACAGCCCGTTCTCCATCGCCAGGAAGCCGATCACCTGCGGGATCGCCTTCCGGCGCGTGATCATCATTAGAAACGACAGCATGACGCTGGCCATTGCGATGCCCAGCGTCGAGCGCGTCACGGTGCTTGCCAACTGTGAAATCGGCAGCGCGAGATTGAACGAGAAGACGACGAGAACGATGCCGATCAGCATCGTCGTCGGGATGTTGATCAGGCCCTCGAACTCCCACCGGACATCGAGGCGGCGGATCAGCCGGTGCAGGATCCACGGCAACAGCATGACCTTCAGCACGAACGTCAGCCCGGCCGAGAAGTACAAATGGGGCTGCGACGTGCCATACGCGACGATGCCGGTCGAAATCGACAGCGCCAGGCCTTGTGCGGCGAAAAGATCGATGAGCGTCAAGACCCGGCGCTGCGCGAGCATCGCGAAGGCCAGCAGCAGCAGGATCGCCGCAAGCAGGTTGATGAATTGCGCGTAAAGAGGGACGCCTGCCATGGGAAGTGCCTTATCCCCCGAGCAACAAGTTGACGAGCATTGCCAGCACACCGAGCAGGAAAGCTGTGCCCAGAAATTCCGGTGCGCGAAAGATGCGAAGCTTCGCCGACAACGTCTCGATGAACGCCAGCGCGACCCCACCGATCGCCAACTTGAAGATCAGCGCCGGCGCCGCACCGATCATCGCCAGCCAATCCCCGGCGGCGGCGATGCCGAACGGAAAGAAAAGCGCCAGTCCGATGCACGAATAGTTGAACAGCTTGAGCGCCGACGCCCATTCGAGCAACGCGAGATGGCGCGCCGAATATTCGAGCAGCATCGCTTCATGGATCATCGTGAGCTCAAGGTGCGTCGATGGGTTGTCGATCGGAATGCGCGCGTTCTCGGCCAATGAAACCATCGTGAACGCGACACCTGCGAACGCCAGGCTCGGATAGATCGCGAGCTCGCGATGCGCGAGCGCATCGACGATCGTCGGCAGCGACGTCGACCCGGAGATGAGCGACGCCGTGAAGAGCACCATCAGCAGCGCGGGCTCGGCGAGAAAGCCCACGAACATCTCGCGCCGCGCGCCCATCGTGCCGAACGCCGTCCCGATGTCCATCGCAGCCAGTGCGATGAAGACGCGAGCGAGCGCGAACAGTCCGACCAATGCGATCGCGTCGGCTGCCTGCGCGAACGGCAGGTCCGTTGCGAGCGACGGCACAATCGCGGCCGCGCAACACATCGCGCCAAATACGATATACGGCGTGGTGCGGAAGATCGGCGACGCGCTTTGCGCGACGACGGCATCCTTCATGAACAGCTTGCGGATCGTCCGGTAGGGAAGCAGCAGCGACGGGGCCGATTTGTTTTGCAGCCAAGCACGGCACATGTTGACCCAGCCAACCAGCACCGGCGCGAGCGCAACGGCGATCGCCAATTCAAGGAGCTGCGTCAGGAAGCTGGCGACCGTCATCGGACGAAGAACAGCAGGGCGAGCAACGTGAAGAAGCTGTAAGTCAAGTAAACCGAGATCCGTCCTTGCTGAATCAGTCCGACGATGCGCGCTGCGAACTCGGCCGTGCGAACGATCGGCAGATAGATCCAGTACCAGAACGGATCGCCGATGCGCACGAAATAACGCGGCGCCGCGTCGAATGACGTCGGCAAGTGCCGCTCGATGCGGAAGAAAGGCTCGAATACCTGCCGGATCGGCTGACCAAAGCCTTCGGCCGAGTCCTGCATTCGCGGCGTCTGCAACGGAAAACCGCAGTCCCATGGCGGCGCCGTCCGCATGCGGCCATGGTAGAAGCGGTGAACGATTCGCATCGTCAGCAGCACGGTCGCGACGATCACGACCAGCACGATCAGCGGACTGTAACTCGAGCGATCGGCATTGATCGGCGCAAGCAGCAGCCAGTTTCCGCCGCCCGCCGAAATCGCGGACGAGTGCAGCAGCATCGCGTTGATCGGATCGATCGCTTGAATGACATTGACCGGAAAGATGCCGAGCACGACGCAGCCGACTGCGAGCCAAAGCAATGCGAAACGCTCGAAGCGGCCGGCGTCATGCGCATACGCCAAATGCGCTTCGCGCGGCCGTCCCAGGAAGACCACGCCGTAGAACTTGACCATCACGTAAGCGGCAAGCGCAACGGCCAACACGACGCCTGCAGCAGCCAGCGGCACCAACATGTTGACGAACGATTGCGGAAGACTCGGCGTGAACAGGAATGCCTGCAGCAAGAGCCATTCCGACACAAACCCGTTGAGCGGCGGCAAGCCGGCAATCGCCAGCGTACCGATGAGAGCGAGCCACGCGACCCATGGCATCCGATGTATCAGGCCGCCGAGCTTGCCGAGGCTTCGCTCCTTCGTCGCGCGCAGCACCGAGCCCGTGACGAGGAAGAGCAGCGTCTTGAAAAATGCATGATTCAGCGCGTGATAAAGAACTGCGGTGAGGGTGATCGCGGCAAGCAGGTTCTTGCCGTAGGCACGAAACAGGATCGTCAATCCGAAGCCGGCTACGATGATGCCGATGTTCTCTACCGAAGAATACGCGAGCAACCGTTTCATGTCGGTCTGTGCCGCGGCGTAGATCACGCCGAACAGCGCAGTCACGACGCCAAGCGCGAGCGCGACGACGCCCCACCACCAGAGCTGCACGTGCATGAGATCGAACGTGACGCGCAATAGACCGTAGATCGCCGTCTTCAGCATCACGCCGCTCATCAGCGCAGAAACGGGCGACGGCGCGGCAGGGTGTGCTTCCGGAAGCCAGACGTGAAGCGGCAGCAGCCCCGCCTTGGCGCCGAAGCCGACGAGCGCAAGAAAATATGCCGCCGTGGGCCACGCACCGATGAGCGTCATGCTCCGCATCGTGTCGAACGTGTAATCGTCGCCGCCGGCCTGCAGCACGCCGAAGCACAGCAAGATCGCAATGGCGCCGATGTGCGCGATCAGCAGATAGAGAAAGCCCGCGCGTCGAATTTCGGGAATGCGATGCTCGGTCGTCACAAGAAAGTACGACGCAAGGGCCATCGCTTCCCACGCCACCATGAATGCATAGGCGTCGTCCGCGATGACGACGCTCGCCATCGCAGCGAGAAAGACGTGGTACTGGAAACAGATGAGGCCCGGCGGCGTACCTTCGTTCGAGCGGAAATAGCCCGCCGAAAAAAGCGACACGCCGAAGGAAGCAGCGCCGATCAACAGCAGAAAGAATGCAGAAAGCGGATCGAGCCGCGTGTGGAACGGAAGGTCGGGCAACCCCAGCGGCATCACCAGCGATTGCGGCGCCGCGTCGAGCGACAGGAACGCGATGACCGCCAGCAAGAGCGCTCCGCAGGCGCCGGCCGGAAATATGAAACGACTTACGAACTGCAACGAGTGCGGTCGAACCAATCCCAGCGCGCCCAACGCAACCCAGGCGGCGATGATGCTAACGACGAGCTCGAGTGCGCCGATGGCGCTCATGAGCGCCGCAGGGCCGTCCCAAGGTGCGAATTACTCCCCCTCTGGGGGCAGCGCAGCGGAGAAGCCGAAAGCGTGGGGGCCCATGAGCGCCGCAGGGCCTCGGCCTCCTTGGATCCGCGAAGAGAATTGTCATAGTGAGAGTCGGCCTCATGTGACGACTCGCATTGGCCGTCGATCCCCGCAACGCGGGGGCCCTCGCCGGCTGCTCGCGTCACTATCCCGCGGCGCGAATTACTCACCTTCCGGGGGAAGCGCAGCGGCGACAGCAAGCGAGCGGGTTTCATTTAACGCGCATGCCGGGGTGCGCGCCGTCGTCTGGCGCCAGCAAGAAAATACCGGGTCCGTCGCCGGAGGCGGCGAGAACCATTCCCTCGGAAAGACCGAACTTCATCTTGCGCGGCGCGAGATTCGCCACCACCGGCGTCAGCCGGCCCACGAGGTCTTCGGGTCGGTAAGCCGACTTGATGCCCGCAAATACGGTGCGATGGCGGCTGTCGCCGACGTCGAGGGTCAATTTCAGCAGCTTGTCCGCGCCGCTGACCGCTTCCGCATTGACGATGCGCGCGATGCGCAAATCGATCTTCGCGAAATCTTCGATCGACACTTCGCTCTCTGCCCGCATCGCAGGAGACATCTGAGTTGCAGTGCTCGCAACACCCGGCTGGAGTAAAGCAGGACTTGTCGCTTTGGGCCCTTCCAGCAATGCATCGATTTGCTTCGCTTCGACCCGCGCCAGCAGATGCGTGTACGGCGCAACCGCCGTCGGCTCCTTCCAAGCGTCGGACCAAACGAAATCGCGGCCGAGACCAAAGAATTCGCGGGCCACCCGCGCAGCAGTCGCGGGCAGCACAGGGGCAAGCAGCACGGTCAGCAGCTGAAAGCCTTGCAGCGATTGCGAGCAAATCGTCTGCAGCGCATCGCGTCGGGTTGGATCCTTCGCGAGCAGCCACGGTTGCGCAGCATCGAACGTTTCATTGATACGGTCCGCGATTCGCATCGCATCGCGCAGCACCTTGCCGTATTCGCGCGCGGCGTAATTCACTCGAGCCGCTTCCGCCTCCATCTGCGCGATCGTCAGTCGATTTGCCCGGTCGTTCTCCGACTCGGCCGGCGTTGCCAGCTTGCCCGCGAAATTCTTCGTGATGAAGTTGGCGGCACGGCTCGCGATGTTCACGTACTTGCCGACGAGATCGCTGTTGACGCGCGCGATGAAATCGTCGGGATTGAAATCGAGATCTTCGACCTTGCCGTTGAGCTTCGCGGCCAGGTAATAGCGAAGCCACTCCGGATTGAGGCCGAGGTCGAGATAGACATCGGGACTGATGCCGGTGCCGCGCGATTTCGACATCTTCTCGCCGGAGAACGTGATGAAGCCGTGGACGAAGATGTTGTCGGGCACCTTGTACGGCGCGCCGGCGAACTTGAGCATCGCCGGCCAGAACAACGTGTGGTGATACACGATGTCCTTGCCGATGAAGTGGTACTGGTCGACGTTGGGGTCCTGCAGGAACTTCGCGAAATCGATGCCGCGATTG
>DASPYC010000603.1:0-5063 GCA_035636955.1 Casimicrobiaceae bacterium | reverse complement strand
GTCATTCTCGAACTGCCAAAGCCTTGGAACTATACGACGTTGCAATGGCGATCGCAATCCAACGCCGCCAGCCGGACTTTAGGGCTTCGACTCTTTTTGTTGCTGCTTCTGGATCTCCTTGCCCTCGTCCTTGGTGACCTTGTCACGCTTCGTCGATTGCATCTTCGACTTCTCGACGTTGGCCTTCGCTTCGGCGGGGTTCGTGCCCGCCATGTCGGTTAGCCCCTCTTGCGCTTTCTGGTCGTACTTTGTCTTGGTCTTCGCTTGCGTCTTCGACTTGTCGACGTTGGCCTTTTGGTCCGCCGGGTTGGGGCTATTGCGCGAAAGATCCTGCGCAGCCTTTTCCTTGTCGGCGAATGCCTTGGCCTTGTCCGACTTTTGCATCTTCTGGTCTTCCTTGGCCTTGTCAGCCACGGATTTATCGGTCGCAGCGGGCGCAGTGGACTGCGCGACAGCCACCGTCGAAACGACGGCAAACGCGCCGGCGATCAACGTTGCGAGCAGCTTGTTCATTAAATTTCTCCTCGAAGGTGTGATGTTTTCGAACGCAACGTCGCAGCCTCGGTGAGGGCGCGGGCGCGTTACTTCAAATGCTAAGATATTGAAATTATAGGGCATTAGGCTGATCACCCGCAACGCGTTAATGATCGGATTCGCCGCGCCGCTCTGATCATTTGCTGCCCCCGTTACTTTGCCGCCTTATCGGTCGATGGCGCAGACGACGAGTCGGCCGCCGGGGCTTTCTTCGACTTCGCCTTTTTCTTGTGCGTTGTCTTCTTCATCGGCTTAGTCGTGTCAGCGCCAGCGCTCTTGGAGGGCGTTTCGGCCTTCATGGCGGGCGTTGCCGGAGTTGCCGGCGTCGCGGGTGCAGCGGGCGTTGTGCCTTGGGCGCAGACGGTCGCGGCGAAGGCGAACGCGCACAGGGCGATCAGGAGCTTGCTCATCGAATTCTTCCTCAAAATGTTGGAATTGACAGGGATCGTCCGTGTCGACGCCATTAACGCCAGAATTCAACCGCCGGTTGACACGCTGGCCTCAACGGCCGCAATGGTGCCGTGCTGCGTTTGTGCCTTTTCGTCAAGGGATTACATTACCGGCCGCGGAATCGGACGACGGGCGCTGCCGCATCCATTCACGCAGAAGCGGTACGGTAATCGGCTTTTTGGTCGCCAGCGAATGCCGGTCGAGCGCAGCCAGCGTCGCGACCAGCGTTGCCATGTCCCGCCGGCCATGCACGAGCAAGTAATCGATCACCTCGGTCGATAACCAGAATCCGCGTTCCCTCGCGTATGCGTCAAGCGCCTGCGCCTTGTCGGTGTCGCCCAACGCGACGATCTCGTAGACCAAACCGTGCGAGAGCCGCGTCCGCAGATCATCGCGTAGCGCGAGGCGCGCCGGCGCCATGCCCGCCGCGACGATGAACTGACCGCGCGATGCGGCCAGCGTGTTGTAGAGCGTGAACAAGCGCGCTTGCGAGTCGGCGTCGGCCGCGTCGACCGCGTCGACGCACAGAAGCGCGCCCGGCGCAAACGGGCTCGCCTCAGCCAATGTCGGTTGCGGTAGGTAACGCGCCGGACGTCCGGCGTCGACGGCTGCCGCGACGGCGGCTATCAGCAGATGGGTCTTGCCCGCACCCGGCGCGCCCCACAGGACGACGCCGGTTTCCTGCAACACTCCGCTCGCCACTCGGCGCAACGTCGCCACGACCTCGCGATTGGAGCCCACGACAAAGTTGGTGAACGTCGGCGGCTCTTGCGTGGCCAACTCGAGCGTCAACTGCTCCATGCGCTCCTTGTCTCGTCAATCGCGGTTATAAATCGGCGACACGACATAGGCCCTGCGCAAATGCCGCAAACCGACCAACAGCGCGGCTGACACGGGCAGCGCGAGCAAGATGCCGGCGAAGCCGAAGAGCTGTCCGAAGGCGAGGAGCGCGAAGATGACCGCCAGCGGATGAAGACCGATGCGATCGCCGATGAGCCAAGGGATCAGCACATAGTTTTCGAGCAACTGACCGACTCCATAGACCGCGAGCACGGCGAGAAATCCGGGCAAGCCATGCCATTGCAGCGCGGCCGCCACGACGCCCAGGACGAGTCCGAGGCCGAAGCCAACGTAGGGAATGAATATCAGCAGGCCGGTGAGGATGCCGATCGATAGCGCTCGGTCGAGCCCGGCAATCTTGAGGCTGATCGCGTAATAGCACGCCAGCACGAACATGACGAGAACTTGGCCTCGCAGGAATTCGGCGAGCACTGCATCGATGTCGCGGGCAATGGTTTTCGCCTTCCCGCGCCACGCGCGAGGCAGCAGCTCATCGAGTCGCAGCAGCAGCATGTTCCAGTCGCGCAGCACGTAGAACATGACGACTGGAATCAGCGCGAGATTGATGAGCACCGATACGAGGATCAGGCCGCCGGTCTTGACGCCGGCGAGAACCCGGAGCGAGACCTCCTGTGCGGTGTCGGCGTTTTGAGCGAGGAAGTCGCGGATCGCCGGCATGTCGAATGTCGGCCGGATGCCGAAGTGCTCGTCCAGCCATGGAACGACGTTTTGCGATAACAGCGCGAGCAAGTCCGGTACGCGGCGCGATGCGAGCGAAAATTCAGCCTGGATCAGCGGAACGAGCACGAAGAACAGGCCAGCCAAGATAAGACCGAACAGCAACACGACGGCTGTCGTGGCGAGCGTTCGCGGCACGCCTCGCGCCTTGGCACGGTCCACGATCGGTGTGCCGAGATAGGCGAGGATGGTTCCAACTAAAAACGGCGTGACCACCGGACCCAGCCACTCCAGGCATGCCACCACGACGATCGCGGCGCCGATGATCCAAACGTAGTGACGAAGCGTCAGCGGCTTGCGCGATGGCGTCGCCGCCGCATGCGGCCGAACGTCGGGCGACAGAAGCGCCGGCGCGTCCGGATCGACTTCGTTTGGTGCGGGCGACGCCGGATCGGGCTTTGTCATATGTAGAATGAGCCATCCCAAACCTAGCACTGTACCGTGCGCCGCGTATTTCCCTCAATGCCCGGCGCGACGGAACGTTCCCATGGCCTCCACTCGTTCCCGTGTCCCTGTGTCTCTCTCCTATGCCGAATCCGGTGTGGACATTGATGCGGGCGATGCGCTGGTCCAGCGGATCAAGCCGTTCGCAAAGCGCACATTGCGGCCCGAAGTTCTCGCCGGCATCGGCGGCTTTGGCGCGCTCTTTGACATCGGAAAACGCTATCGCCACCCGGTGCTGGTGGCGGGGACCGATGGCGTCGGCACGAAGCTCAAGCTCGCCTTCGCGATCGATCGTCACGACACCGTCGGAATCGATTTGGTGGCCATGAGCGTCAATGACATTCTGGTCCAGGGTGCGGAGCCGCTGTTCTTTCTCGATTATTTTGCGTGCGGCAAGCTCGACGTCGACGTCGCGGCGGCGGTGATCAATGGCATCGCCAGCGGTTGCGAGCAAGCGGGTTGCGCATTGATCGGCGGCGAAACCGCCGAAATGCCGGGCATGTATTCAGCCGGTGAATACGATCTTGCCGGCTTCGCCGTTGGCGTGGTCGAAAAGGACGCGCTGATTGACGGCAGTTCGATCGCCGCGGGCGATGTCGTGCTGGGCCTCGCCTCGAGCGGACCGCATTCGAACGGCTTTTCGCTGATCCGGCGGATCGTCGAAGCGACGCACATTCATCTGGAGATGCCGTTCGAAGGCCGGACGCTCGGCGACGTGCTGCTCGAGCCGACCCGGATTTACGCGCGCGCGTTGTTGCAGCTGATCCGCGATGTTTCCGTCAAAGGAATGGCTCATATCACCGGCGGCGGTCTCGTCGAAAACGTGCCGCGCATCCTGCCCGCCAAGCTTCAAGCGCGGCTCGAACGTGAACGATGGACGCGTCCGGCGATCTTCGATTGGCTGCAGCGCGAAGGCAACGTCACCGACGCCGAAATGCATCGCGTATTCAATTGCGGCATCGGGATGGTCATCGTGGTCGCGGCGAGCGACGCCGAGCGTGCAATCGCCGGCCTCGACGCCGCCGGTGAACGTGCGCACGTGATCGGCACGATTGTCGAGCGCCCGGCGCGCGCCCAGCACACCGTTATCGTTTGACAATCGCGCGCCGCATTGCGGCGCCTTCTCGATGGCGCTCTCGCGCATCACGGTCCTGATCTCCGGCCGCGGCTCGAACCTCGCTGCGCTGATCGCACACGCACGCGGAGGCCACATCGCGGGTGCGGTGACGCAGGTCATCAGCAACCGTGCCGACGCCCGCGGCCTTGCGCTCGCGAGGGCCGCAGGCATCGCGACTTGTGTCGTCGATCACCGCGATCACGATGCGCGCGAAAATTTCAATGCTGCGCTCGCGTGTGCAATCGATGCCGCTGAGCCTGACCTGATCGTTCTGGCCGGCTTCATGCGGGTGCTCGGCATCGATTTCGTGCAACGCTACGCCGGACGGATGATCAACATTCATCCGTCGCTGCTCCCGCTCTATCCCGGCCTTCACACGCACCGCCGCGCACTGGCCGATGGCGTTCACATTCACGGCTGCAGCGTTCATTACGTGACCCCCGACGTCGACGTCGGACCGATCATCGCGCAGGGCGCGGTGCCAGTGCTGCCCGACGACAATGAAACGACGCTCGCCGCACGCGTGCTGACGATCGAGCACCGATTGCTGCCGGCAGCGGTTGCATGGCATTGCGCGGGACGCCTCGTCATCGAAGACGGGCGCGTTCGCGTTAAAGATGCCGAAAACGACGCACGCGGGGTGCTGCTGGTACCCTCGCCGCACTCATTGGCCCCGCGATATTGATGCGCCCTGAAACGTTAGCAGGCGGCGACGGTCAACCTTTGTGATGGCCACGCTGGCGACCAATCCTTCACAGCATCCTTTTCTCCACATGGGAGGACCGGAGCGTTTCCGCGCGCGTCGTTCGCTGTGGATCGCGCTCGGGCTGTCGGTCCTCGTGCACGCAGCGTGGACGCTGTGGCCCGCCGACCCGCCGAAGTCGGCCGACGACGTCGTGCTGTCGGCGACGATTACCGAAATGCCGGCGCCGCCGGCGGC
>DASPYC010000602.1:0-1910 GCA_035636955.1 Casimicrobiaceae bacterium | reverse complement strand
TTTCGCGCACGTCGTTAGCATAAGCTTCGCTGCTGGCGAGCCACTCGTCGAGCGTCTTCTTTTCGGTGTTGAGCGTCTCCATCTCGCGCTCCAACGCTGTCTGCCGCGTAAGGAGCGGCTTGCGCGCCGAGGAACGCCGCGCTCGCGCATCGGCTTCCGCGCGCTTTTGCGCGCGGCGGTCATCGGTCGGGCGAGTGTCCGTGCGCGAATCCGCCGGTGTCCGCCGCTGTCGTCCCAGAACCCAATCGGCGTAATCGTCGAGATCGCCTTCGAACGGCGCGACGCGCCTGTCGGTGACGAGCCAAAGTTCGTCCGCGGTCGCACGGAGCAGGTGCCTGTCGTGCGCGACGACGATCAGCGCGCCGTCGTAGTCCTGCAGCGCTTCGGTCAGTGCTTCGCGCATTTCGATGTCGAGATGGTTTGTCGGCTCGTCGAGGAGCAATAGATTGGGACGATTGCGGACGATCAATGCGAGCGTCAGTCGTGCCTTCTCACCGCCGGAAAGGTGCGCGACGGACGCGGTCGCCATGTCGCCGCGAATGTCGAAGCCGCCGAGATAGTCGCGCAGTACTTGCTCGCGCGTCGCCGGCTCAAGTCGCTGCAAGTGCCCGAGTGGCGAGTCGTCGGCGCGAAGTGCCTCGACTTGATGCTGCGCGAAATATCCGATTCGCAGGTGTTGGTGCGCGATTCGTTTGCCCGCTTCGAGGGGAAGCACGCCCGCGATCGCCTTCAACAGCGTCGATTTGCCGGCGCCGTTGGGACCGAGCAATCCGATGCGTGCGCCCGCTAAAACGCTCCATTCGACGTCCGCCAGCACGGGTGCGGCGTCGGCGTAGCCGAGCGTTGCGTGATCGAGCCGCACGAGCTGGTGCGCGGCAATGTTCGCCGGCGCGAAAGAAAATTCGAACGGACTGTCGACGTGCGCCGCAGCAATCAGCTCCATCCGTTCGATGGCCCTGATGCGGCTTTGCGCCTGTTTCGCCTTCGTCGCTTTGGCGCGAAAACGATCGACGAATTCCTGCAGATGCGCAATCTGCCGCTGTTGCTTCGTGAACGCAGCCTGCTGCTGCGCCAGCACCTGCGCGCGCTCGCGCTCGAACAACGTATAGTTGCCGGCGTAAACGCGCAACTTTTGCGCATCGACATGAACGATCGTGCGCACGACGGCATCCAGGAAGTCGCGGTCATGCGTGATGAGAAGCAGCGTGCCGGGATAGCGCAGGAGCCAGTCTTCGAGCCACAGTACGGCGTCCAGATCGAGATGATTCGTGGGTTCGTCCAGCAGCAGCAGGTCGGACGGGCACATGAGCGCCTGCGCAAGATTGAGCCGCATCCTGAAGCCGCCGGAGAACGTCGCCACGGAATCGCTTTGCCGATGCTCGGGCACGCCGAGGCCTGCGAGCAACGTGGCAGCGCGAGCGCGCGCGCTGTAGCCGTCGAGCAGCTCGTATCGATGATGCAATTCCGCCAGCCGACTGCCGTGCGCATGATGGTCATGCGCGGGCTGATGATCCGCGCTCGCCGCGGCCAACGCGCGCTCGACGTCGCGCAACTCGCGATCGCCGTCGATCACGTATGCGATCGCGGGAGTTTCGACGGCCGGCGTCTCTTGCGCGACATGCGCGAGCTTCCACTTCGGCGGCAGCACGATGGCGCCCGCGTCCGGCGCGATCTCGCCGCGAATTGCCGCGAAGAGAGTCGACTTGCCGCTGCCGTTCGCGCCGATGAGCCCCGCTTTGTGGCCGACGGGAAGCGTGAGACTCGCGCCGTCCAGCAGCTTTTTCGTGCCGCGCGAAAGCGTCAGATCGGTAATGCGCAGCATGTCAAAACCGCGGCAAACTGTCGACTGTCAGCGGAGCTCGAACGAGTAGTCGATGACAAGCGGCGCATGGTCCGAGAATCGCCGGTTC
>DASPYC010000601.1:0-6093 GCA_035636955.1 Casimicrobiaceae bacterium | reverse complement strand
TGCTGTCGCCCGGCGCGCGTCTTGCGATCATCAGCTTTCATTCGCTCGAGGATCGCATCGTCAAGCGCTTCATTGCGTTCGCGTCGCAACCTTTCGGCGGCGACCCGCGCATCGCGCGATTGCCACTCCGTTCGTCGGCGTTGCCCGAAGCGCCATTGCGCAAAGTAGGGAGGGCGCAAAAGCCTTCGATTGAAGAAACCAGGCGCAACGCGCGTTCGCGGAGCGCCATTTTGCGCGTGGCCGAACGGACCGATGCGCCGTTGCCCGCCGATTGGCCGCAGGGCTGGAGGGCGGTCGCGTGATGCGCGTCAATCTCTTCCTGCTCGCTGCGCTCGTCGCGTGCGCGCTTTCGCTCGTCACGTCGCGCCACGAGGCGCGGCGGTTATTCGTCGAGCTCGAGCGCGGCGAGACCCGCGCGCGTCAATACGAAACGGAATACGGACAGCTTCAGCTCGAGCAATCGACGTGGGGCATGCCCGCTCGCGTCGAGAAAATCGCGCGCGAGAAGGGTCATATGCAGCTTCCGCCGTCGGCGCGTATCGAGATCGTCGATATCGCGAAAGGTGGAGGTGCGCCGTGAGCGGACGTCCACGACGTGCAGTGACGGCGCTGCCCGTGCTGCCGCGTGTACGTGCGCTGGCGCTCTTCGGCGCGCTGGCGCTGCTGTTCGCCATTCTTGTCGGGCGGACGTTCTATCTACAATGGGTCGATAACGATTTCTTGCAGGAACGCGGCGCTGCGCGCTTCTCGCGAGAAATCGAATTGCCCGCGCACCGCGGGCAGATCGTCGATCGATTCGGCGAAGCACTTGCGATATCGACACCGGTCAAATCGCTGTGGACCTTTCCCGGCCAGTTCGAAGCCAAGCCCTCCGAGCTTGCGGCACTCGCGCGCGTGCTTGAAACGACGCCGCCGCGATTGTCCGCGCGCATTGCCGCTGCAGGCGAGGATTTCACCGTGCTGGCGCGACAGATCGCGCCCGAGACCGCGGCCCGCGCAATGGCGCTCAAGATCAAAGGACTAAACGAGCAGACCGAATATCGGCGCTACTACCCTGCCGGCGAAGTGACGGCGCAAATCGTTGGCTTCACCGGCGATCAGGACAATGGCCAAGAAGGCATCGAGCTTGCCCAACAGGAATGGCTGGGCGGCAAGACGGG
Source organism: Casimicrobiaceae bacterium (assembly GCA_035636955.1). GTDB lineage: Bacteria > Pseudomonadota > Gammaproteobacteria > Burkholderiales > Casimicrobiaceae > VBCG01. Next base: position 4,933 of record DASPYC010000601.1, on the reverse strand, counting down.
AAGTCGGCGCGTGATCATCAATCGGCGCGGCGACGTCGTCGAGGACATCGCATCGGTTCGCGCGCCTCAAGCGGGCCGCGATCTCGCGCTGTCGATCGACTCGCGATTGCAATACTTGGCGTTTCGCGAGTTGAACGCCGCCGTCGAGCGGCACAAGGCGAAGGCGGGCGGCCTCGTCATCATCGATGCGCGCAGCGGCGAAATCCTCGCGCTCGCCAACTTGCCGACGTACAACCCGAACTCGCGCAACAAGACCGCGCGTGAGCGAATGCGTAACCGCGCGCTGACCGATGTTTTCGAGCCCGGCTCGACAATGAAGCCGTTCACGATCGCCGTTGCGATGGAGGCCGGCAAAGTCCGTCCGGATTCAGTGATCCACACCGAGGCCGGCACGCTGACGATCGGCGGCGCGACGATTCACGATGCGCATCCAGCCGGGCCGCTGACAGTCGAGCAAGTGATCCAGAAATCGTCGAACGTGGGCGCAGCGAAGATTGCGCTGTCGCTGCCTGCCGAGACGCTGTGGAAGATCCTTTCCGACGCAGGTTTCGGCACGCCGCCTCGAACTGGCTTTCCGGGCGAAGTCGCGGGTCGTCTGCGGCCCGCGAAGACGTGGCGACCCATCGAGCAGGCGACGATGTCCTACGGCCACGGCTTGTCGGTCAACCTTGTGCAGCTGGCGCGCGCGTATTCGATTTTCGCGAGCGACGGCGAATTGAAGCCGGTCACGCTGTTCAAGACCGATGCTCCGGTCGCCGGCCGTCCCATTGTCAGCGCGCGAACCGCGCGCGCCATGCGCCACATGCTCGAGCTCGCGACGCAACCCGGCGGGACCGCACCCAAAGCGCAGGTCGCTGGTTATCGCGTCGCGGGCAAAACCGGCACTGCGCGAAAGCTCGAAGGCCATGCGTACACCGCCAAATATGTCGCATCGTTTGTCGGCTTTGCGCCGGTATCCGATCCGCGTCTCATTGTCGCGGTGATGCTCGACGAGCCGTCCGGCGGAAGTTACTACGGCGGCGACGTGGCGGGTCCGGTGTTCTCCGACGTGATGGGCGCCGCGCTTCGTCTGTTGGGCATTCCAACGGATGCTGCCGTCGATAACGTGATCCTGCCGCCGGCGGGTAGCGAGATCCACGAAGAAACCTGATGCTGCACGTCACGGAACCCGTCGCATTCGATCCGGCGCCACTCTTCGCTGCGCTTCCCGTGATGCCGACTCGAATCACGAGCAACAGCCGCGACGTCGAACCCGGCGTTGCGTTCGCTGCGTACCCCGGCAGTCGACAGGATGGACGCGCGTTCATCGAAGACGCCGTGTTGCGCGGCGCGGGCGTCGTGCTTTGGGAAGCGGCGAAATTCACATGGCAGGCACGCTGGAATGTGCCGCAAGTGCCGATCGAGGGACTGCGAGAAAAGCTGGGCGCAATCGCTGATGCCGTTTACGGTAAGCCGTCGCGTGCGCTGTCGATCGTCGGTGTCACCGGCACGAACGGAAAGACATCGTGCTCGCACTGGATCGCGCAGGCCGCGGAAGCGTGCGGGCGTCGCTCGGCTCTCGTCGGGACGCTCGGCATCGGCGAGCTGGGCGCACTCACGCCATCGCTCACAACGACGCCGGATGTTTGCGCCGTGCATGAGACGCTCGCGCAATTTCGCGATGCCGGCATTGCGTTGGTCGCGATGGAAGTATCGTCGCACGGCCTCGACCAAGGCCGCGTGAACGGCGTCGCGTTCGATACCGCGCTATTCACCAATCTTTCGCGTGATCATTTGGACTACCACGGGACGATGGTTGCGTACGGTCAGGCAAAGGCACGCTTGTTTGCGTGGCCCGGCCTGCGCAGCGCCGTGATCAATGCCGACGATCCGTTCGGACAGGGCTTGATCGATGCCGCGCGCAGCCGCCGCCAGCATGTCGTCTCATACGGCTTCTCCAGCGCCGACGTTGCAGGCACTGGAATCGCGATGGGCGGCGGCGGCATCGCGCTATCCGTGACGACGCCATGGGGACGCGGCGCAGTGGAAACGCACGTCGTCGGCGAATTCAACGCGCAGAATCTGCTCGGTGTTCTCGCTGTGCTGCTCGATAGCGGCATCGCGTTTGATGCAGCGCTGGCCGCGCTATCGGCGCTGACGTCGCCGCCCGGGCGGATGCAGCGTTTCGGCGGCGATGGAGCGCCGCTGGTTGTCGTCGACTACGCGCACACTCCCGATGCACTCGAAAAAGCGCTGCTGGCGTTGCGTCCCGCGGTCGCATCGACGGGCGAATTGATCTGTGTGTTCGGCTGCGGCGGCGACCGCGACAAAGGCAAGCGGCCGCAGATGGGACAGATCGCCGGGACGCTCGCTGACCGGATCGTGGTGACGACGGACAATCCGCGGAGCGAAGATCCTGCGGAAATCGCAAGTGCCATCGTGCACGGAATCCGTCAGACAAACGCGCGCCGCTACCGCGTCGAGCTCGACCGCGGTGTGGCCATTCTCAGTGCGATCGCTGCTGCTCGGCCCACCGATGTCGTGCTGATTGCCGGCAAGGGACACGAGATGTACCAGGAACTGAACGCCGTGCGCATTCCGTTCGCGGATGCCGAGAACGCCGCGAGCGCGTTGGCCGAATGGCGCGCGTCATGATGGACACGGTCGCGGCCACGCATGCCGTCAACGGACGCCTGCTCGGAAGTCCGGTCACGTTCATGCGCGTAACGACGGACAGCCGCTCGATCGCGCGCGACGATCTCTTTATTGCGCTCAAGGGCGAACGCTTCGATGGTCACGACTTCGTTTCGCGCGCGCTCGCAGCGGGCGCCGCCGCGGCAATCGTCGCCGACGATCGGGTCGCGGAGCTTTCCGGCAATCTGATCGCCGTTGCGGACACGCAGAAAGCGCTCGGCGCCCTTGCTCAGCACTGGCGGAGTCGCTTTGCACTGCCAGTCGTCGCCGTGTGCGGCAGCAATGGCAAGACGACAACGAAGGAGATGATCGCTGCGATTTTCCGCGAGGCGGCAGGCAACGACCACGTGCTTGCAACGTCGGGCAACCTGAACAATGCGATTGGATTGCCGTTGACGCTGTTGCGCCTGCGCGCGTCGCACAAGCTTGCCGTCGTCGAAATCGGCATGAACCATCGCGGCGAGACCGCGGAGCTCGCGGCGATTGCACATCCGACGGCTGTCGTCGTCACCAACGCGCAACGCGAGCATCAGGAGTTCATGCGCTCGGTGGCCGAGGTCGCCGCGGAGCACGCTGACGCGATCGCGGCGTTGCCTGCAAGCGGCACGGCGGTGATCAACGCCGATGATGAATACGCCGACGTGTTTCATGCCGCCGCGCGGGACGCGAAGGCGGAAATCCTGGAGTTCGGCGTCGCGCGTCGCGCCAACGTGACGGCGCGCGTGTCGCATTTGGATCAAGGCAGCCACCTCGAACTCAAGACTCCGGTGGGGGATGCGGCGCTGACGCTGGCAATCCCCGGCGCGCATATGGTTTCGAATGCGCTCGCAGCGACCGCCGCAGCGCTGGCGGTGCAGATCCCTCTGGCTGCAATCGTGCGCGGACTTGGCGCTTTTCGTGCGCTCGACGGGCGCTTGGCGGTGCGGGACACCGCACATGGCTTACGCGTGATCGACGACAGCTACAACGCAAATCCCGATTCGGTGCGCGCGGCAATCGACGTTCTCGCAAAGGCGGGCGGAACTCGCTGGCTGGTGCTGGGCGACATGGGAGAGGTGGGTGCAATGGGACCTGCGTTCCACCGCGAGATCGGCGAATACGCACGCAACGCGGGGATCGAGCGTCTGCTTGCCGTAGGCGACCTCGCTGTCGCCATAGTCGAGGCCTTTGGGCCGCAAGCCACGCATTTCAAGAGTGTGGATGCGTTGGTGTTGCATCTTCTTGGCGAGGGAGAGAGCGGCGACACGATTCTGGTCAAAGGTTCGCGCTTCATGCGCATGGAGCGGGTCGTGGCCGCGCTCACCGGCGACGCGGAAGCGAAGGCGCATTGATGCTCCTCTATCTCACAGAGCTTCTCGCCAGGAACGTGCGGACGTTCAACGTGTTCAGCTACATCACGCTGCGCGCGGTGCTGGCGACGATGACGGCACTCTTGATCTCTTTCGTTATCGGCCCGCGCATGATCGCGTGGCTCACGCGAATGAAGATCGGCCAGTCGGTGCGCGACGATGGACCGCAGACGCATCTCGCCAAGGCCGGCACCCCGACGATGGGCGGCGCTCTGATTCTCGTATCGATCGCGATCACCACGTTGCTGTGGGGCGATCTCGACAATCGTTTCGTGTGGGTCGTGCTGCTCGTTACCCTCGGCTTCGGCGCAGTCGGTTGGGTCGATGACTGGCGCAAGGTCGTCTATAAAAACCCGAAGGGCCTTTCGGTGCGGACAAAGCTCGGCTGGCAATCGGCGATCGCGTTGGTGGCGTCCGTCTACATGGCGTTCTCGGTGTCTGCGCCCGACAACTCGCGCTTCATTCAAATGTTCTTCAGCTGGATACAAGGCGGCGCCAACGCGCTGCCCGCGCGAGCAGACTTGATCGTTCCCTTCTTCAAGACGATGTCGTATCCGCTGGGCGTCTGGGGATTCATCGCATTGTCGTTCTTTGTCATCGTCGGGACCAGCAACGCGGTCAATCTGACGGACGGACTCGACGGCCTCGCCATCATGCCGACGGTGATGATTGGCGGCGCGCTCGGCATTTTCGCTTATGTCATGGGCAACGCGATCTTCGCGCGTTATCTCGGCTTTCCGTACATTCCCGGCGCCGGCGAGCTCGCGGTCATCTGCGGCGCAATTGCGGGGGCGGGCCTCGGCTTTCTCTGGTTCAACGCGTATCCCGCCGACGTGTTCATGGGCGACGTCGGCGCGCTCGCGCTCGGCGCGGCGCTTGGAACGATTGCAATCGTCGTGCGACAGGAAATC
>DASPYC010000600.1:0-2506 GCA_035636955.1 Casimicrobiaceae bacterium | reverse complement strand
GATGCGCCAGCACATTCGCCGGTCCGGGAACATCATCCTGAACAACGGGGGGGATTGACCATGGAACAACACGAAACGTCGCGAGCCGGCGGACCGGACGATTCGATTTCGCCGCGCTACACCGGACCGCTTTCGCTCGCGCAGTCGCTCTCGGCCTTCGCGCTTGCGAGCGGCGACAGTGCGCAATTCACGCGCGACGGGCCGCGGGCGGACGTCGAATACCGCGATCTCGGGCTCGCCGCCGCGACGAACGGCCGGATCGGCATCAAGCATGTGCGCGCCATCATGCCGTTGCCGAATGCGACCGGCTGGCATTGGCACGACATGACGGCGCATTTCGTGTTCGTGCTGAAAGGCTCGCTGACGTTTCGCTTTGCCGGCATCGACGGCGATGTCGTGGTCGCGGCGGGCTCCGGAATTTCACAACCGGCCGGCGTCGCGCACAACGTCGTGGCGCGCTCCGACGATCTTGAGCTCCTTGAAATCAATGTTCCGGCGCAGTACGGCACGTTCGACCTCGCCGTTCCGAAGGATGCCGCGCAGCCATGAGCGTTACAGTCGCTCCCGATGTACGCGAAAGCGCTCTCCGAGCATGGTTCCAAAAACGAGGGGGCGCCATCGTCGCCTTCATTGCACTGTTCGTTGCATGGGAGCTCGCCGTTCGCGTCATGGGCATCAAGGAATACCTGCTGCCGCCGCCGTCGCGCGTGTATACGGAGTTCATCAAGCGCTTCGATCCGGTCATGGCCAGCGCGTGGGTCACGACGCGCGAGATCGTCGCCGGCTACCTGCTCGCCGTCGTCGTGAGCGTTCCACTTGCGTTGTGGATCGCATATTCGCGCTTCATGGAAAACGCGATTTATCCGGTCATCGTGTTCCTGCAGATCATTCCGAAGATCGCGGTCGCGCCGTTATTCATCATCTGGTTCGGCTTTGGCTTTGCGCCGAAGCTGCTGGTCGTCTTCCTGTTGTCGTTCTTTCCGATCATCGTGTCGAGCATCGCCGGGTTCAAATCGGTCGATCCCGACATCATGGATTTCGCGCGCACCACCGGCGCGAGCCAATGGAAAATGTTCGTGATGATCCGTTTGCCGCAAGCGTTGCCGCAAATTTTCACCGGCCTCAAGGTCGGCGCAGCGCTCGCCGCGACGGCAGCGGTCGTCGCCGAATTCGTGGCGTCGGACAAGGGACTCGGCTATCTGCTGTTGCAATACAACGGCAACCTCGACACGCCCATGGTGTTCGCGACGATCATCCTGTTGTCGATCATCGGGCTTGCCGTTTACTACGCCGTTGAGCTGATCGAGCGTTTTACGATTCCGTGGCACGTTTCACAACACCCTGTTACAGAAGAAACGCTGGCGTGATCGCCGGAAACAATATCTTTCGAGGAGGACTCATGCGCGCGCTTGGATTTCTGGCGATTCTGCTGCTTGCGTCGTTCACCGCGTCATCGTTTGCTGCGGACGCGGTTTCGTTTCGTCTGAACTGGTACTTGGGCGGATTGCACGTGCCCTTCTACTACGGCAAGGAGAAGGGCTACTACGCCGCCGAGGGCATCGACCTCACGATCAATGAAGGTCGCGGCTCCGCCAACACGGTCCAAGTCGTTGCGGCGGGTTCCGACACATTCGGGCTCGCCGATTCATCGAGCGTCATTTCGACGGCGGCGCGGGGCGCCGACGTCAAGTCCGTCATGTCGCTGCTCAATTCGACGGGATTCTCGGTCGTATCGCTTGCGGAGACCGGCATCAAGACGCCGAAGGACCTCGAGGGTAAAAAGCTCGCGGTGTCCGCCGGCGATCCTCTCGGCCAATTGTTCCAGGCGCTCGCCGCGCACAACAAGCTCGATCTGTCCAAGATCACGATGGTGCAGGTCGATCCGGCAGCGAAGGTGGTTGCAGTTCTGGAAAAACGGGCCGACGGTCTTTTGGGCGGCGCGGATGATCAATATTTCCTGATCAAGCAACGCGGCGTGCAACCGGCGGCGCTGCGCTTTTCGGAAAACGGCGCCAACATCGTCGGCATGACGATCGTCACCAAAACCGATCTCATCAAGAGCAATCCCGATCTCGTGCGGCGCTTCGTTCGCGCGACGATCAAGTCGTGGGAAGAGGCGAAAAAGAATCCGGGCGCTGCGGTTGATGCTGCGCTCAAGGTGAAACCCGATTTGAACCGGCAATCGACGCTCGAGCAGCTTCAAGTCGACATCGAGCTCCTCGATTCGCCGAACTCGAAGGGCCGCATCGGCTGGGGCGCGCAAGCCGATTGGGATCAGACACTCGATTTGCTGAAGAAGTATCGGGACTTGAAGACGACGGAGCCCTGGACCAGTTTTCACACGAACGAATTTGTCGCTGCGAAGTGAGCGCCGCCGGGCCGCCCCAAGGCGCGAACTACTCCCCCATTGGGGGCCGAGGGCAGAGCGTAGCGGCGGCTGCCGCAAGCGTGGGGGTCGTACGAAGCGCGATCGTTATAGAGGCCGTAGCGAAGACCTTTCGCCGCG
>DASPYC010000599.1:0-9884 GCA_035636955.1 Casimicrobiaceae bacterium | reverse complement strand
CACGATCGACTGCGCGGCGGTGATGATATGCCCGGCGACAAGCACGGGATCGATCGCCGCGTGCGGATGCGCACCGTGGCCGCCGCGCCCATCGATGGTGATTTCGATACGGTCGGCTGCGGCCATTGCAGGCCCCGGCGTAATACCGATCTTGCCGGGCGGCAGCGCGGGCCAGTTGTGGAGCGCATAGAGCCGCTCCGCAGGAAAACGCACGAACAAGCCGTCTTCGATCATCGCTTTCGCGCCCGCGTAGCCTTCCTCGCCCGGCTGGAAGATCAGGTACGCGGTGCCGTCGAATTTGCGCGTCTCATTCAGATAACGCGCGGTTGCCAGGAGCATCGTCGTGTGGCCGTCATGACCGCAGCCGTGCATCCGACCGTCGTAGCGCGACTTGTGCGCGAAGTCGTTCTCTTCCTGCATCGGCAGCGCGTCCATATCGGCGCGCAAGCCCACCGATTTTCCGCTGTCGCTCTTGCGGCCCGCGATGACGGCGACGATCCCGGTGCGCCCGATGCCTGCATGATGTTCGATGCCATACGCGGACAGCCGCTCACACACGATGCGCGCGGTCCGGTGCTCTTCAAAACCCAATTCAGGATGCGCATGGAGGTCGCGTCGAACGGCGGTGAACTCGTCCTGCCAAGCGCGGATGTGATCGACCGGGTTCTTCATTCAATGCGCGGCGGCGAGCCGCTCGACGCGAAGACGCGGATCGACGGCGTAATACATGAGATCGACGATCAGGTTGATCAGCACGAATATCAGCGCGATGAAACAAAGATAGGCCGCCATCACCGGAATGTCGGCGAAATTCACCGCTTGAATGAACAGGAGGCCCATTCCCGGCCACTGGAACACGGTTTCCGTGATGATCGCGAACGCGATGATCGCACCGATCTGCAACCCCATGATCGTGATGACCGGCACGAGCGTATTCTTCAATGCATGGCCGAAATGAATCACCCGATCGGTCAATCCCCGGGCGCGCGCGAACTTGATGTAATCGGTGCGGAGCACTTCGAGCATTTCGGCGCGTACGAGCCGCATGATCAACGTCATCGGAAACAGCGATAACGTGATCGACGGAAGGATCAGCGCCTTGATGCCGCTTGCTGTCAAGAATCCCGTGGTCCACCAGCCCAACGCAACGGTATCGCCGCGACCGAACGACGGCAGCCATCCCAAATAGACCGCGAAAACCAGAATGAGCAAGATGCCGATCAAGAACACCGGCAAGCTGACACCGATCAACGATGCGGCGAGCAGCAGATGCGCGCTCCACGAGTTGTGCTTGAGCGCCGTATACACGCCGGCCGGAATACCGATAAGCAGCGCGAGTCCAGCGGCGACAAACGACAGCTCCAGCGTCGCCGGCAACCGCTCCTTGAGCAGATCGGAAACCTTGCGCGATTGCCGCAGCGACCGGCCGAATTCGCCGGCGGCTGCATTACCGGCGAAGCGCGCGAACTGTACGTAGAACGATTGGTCGAGACCGAGATCGGAACGGAGCTTGGCCTTCTCTTCCGCGGTCGCCTCCTGTCCCACCATGAACGTGATGGGATCCCCGGTGAAGTTGAAGAGCGCGAAAGCGATGAATGCAACAACTGCCAGGACGATGGCCGATTGGAGCACCCGGCGCAGGATGAAGGCGAGCACGTCGATTCAGAGAACAGCGCAGCGGCCGCATTGGACACCCCGGTCGCAAGCGTGGGGATCCTTCATTGGAGCCGATCATGCCCAAAGCGCAGTTAACCGTCAATCAGGGATTCAGCTCCGCAACCCGATGGCACGCGACGCGAATCCCTCGAAATGTCGATAGCGACGGCACTTCGACCGTGCAGCGTGCCACGGCGTAGGGGCAGCGCAGATGAAACGCGCAGCCGGACGGAGGCGCCAGCGGCGACGGCAGCTCACCGCCAAGCATGGGCCGATCCGCTTGCGGCTTCGACACTGCACCGACCCCCGAGGCTATGCGTCGTCGAGCGGCGAGCGATGGCGTGCTCGCCAACAACGCGCGCGTGTACGGATGCGCGGGCCGGGCAAAGACATCGTCCTTCGGCGCATATTCAACCGTGCGCCCGAGATACATGACGAGCACGTCGTCGGCGATGTGACGTACCACTTGCAGGTTGTGCGAGATGAATAGATACGCGATGCCCATTTCCTGTTGCAAATCCATCAGCAGATTCAACACCTGCGCCTGGATCGATACGTCGAGCGCCGATACGGGTTCGTCGGCGACGACCAACCGCGGATGGAGCATCAATGCGCGTGCCACGGCGATCCGCTGCCGCTGGCCGCCGGAAAACATATGCGGATAGCGGCGATAGTGTTCGGGGCGCAAGCCGACTTTGGCTAACATCGCGAGACCGGCTTCGTGGCGCGCGCTGAGCGAGTGCATGCCATTGATTGCAAGCGGTTCCTCGAGCAACGTTCCGACGGTCTTGCGCGGATTGAGCGATGCGTATGGATTCTGGAACACCATCTGCACGCGCGGCCGCAGCTTTCTACGTGCGGCCACGTCCGCGTGTGCGACATCGTTTCCTTCGAGCAGCAGGGACCCGGACGTCGGGCGCTCGATCATCGTGACCTGGCGCGCGAGCGTCGATTTGCCGCATCCGGATTCACCGACGACCGCCAGCGTCTTTCCTTCTCGCAGCGAGAACGAAACGCCATCGAGGGCCCGGACCAGTCCCTTTCGCTTGAACAAGCCGCGCGAGACCACGTAATGCCGAGCGAGGTCGCGCGCTTCCAGTAGAGGCGCTCCGGTCATTGTTGTGCCCCCACGGCGCCGAGGGGCAGTGACGCGAGCAGCCGGCGAGGGGCCCCGCCACGCGGGGATCGACGGCCAATGCGAGTCGTCGCATGAGGCCGACTCTCGACGCAACGATTCTCGCCACTAATCCAAGGAGGCCGCGGCCCGGCGACGCTCATTGTTGGACCCACACGGGCGCGGCCTTGACGCGAATAGCCACCGAGGCCTCATACACTGCGAGGATCGAGCGCGTCGCGCAGGCCATCGCCGACGAGGTTGAACGAAAGCACCAGCAGGAATATCGAGAGCCCAGGCCAGATCGCCATCCACGGGGCGTTGTCGATATAGTTCTTCGCCGTGTTGAGCATGCTGCCCCAGCTCGGCGCCGGCGGCTGTTGACCGAGGCCGAGAAATGACAAACTGGCTTCGGCGATCACGGCCGCCGCAATCGCCAGCGTCGCTTGCACGATCAGCGCCGGAACGACGTTCGGCAGCACGTGGCGCAATGCAATCCGCCACGGCCGATTGCCGATCGCGCGCGCGGCCAGGATGAAGTCTTCCGCTTTGATCGCGAGCGTCTGTCCCCGGGTCAGCCGGACAAATACCGGCGTCGCGGAAATCCCGATCGCGATCATCGCGTTGGTAAGGCTCGGTCCGAGGAAAGCAGCGAGCGCAATCGCCAGAATGAGGAAAGGGCACGCGAGCACGGCGTCGGTCAGCCGCGAAATCAGCATGTCGACCTTGCCGCCGGCGTAGCCGGCGAGCAGTCCGACGGGGATCCCAATCGACAGCGAGATCAGAACCGAGACGACGCCGGCGAGCAGGGACGCACGTGCACCGAATATCACGCGCGATGCGACGTCGCGGCCGATCTCGTCGGTGCCGAACCAGTGTTGGAGGCTCGGTGGTTTGCGAATCGCGCCCCAGCTTGTCGCGAGCGGGTCGTACGGCGCGACGAGCGGCGCAAGCAACGCAAGCGCAACGAAGAGGAAGATGACGGCGAGTCCGAACGCCGCGAAGCGCCGTCGCAGCAGCCGTCGCAACGGATGCGTGCGCGGCTCCGCGGCCGGAGCAACCCGCGGCAGCGTGTCGGCGATCGTTGCCATCAACGCACCCGAATGCGCGGATTGACGACGACGTAGGCCACGTCCGCGACGAGGTTTAATACGATGTACGCGGTCGCGGTGAATAGGACAACGCCCTGAACGACCGCGTAGTCGCGATTGAACACCGCGTCGACGATCAGCTTGCCGAATCCGGGAATCGTGAAAACCTGCTCGGTCAGTACCGCGCCCGAAAGCAGCGTGCCGAGCTCCAGCGCGCCGAGCGTGATCACCGGGATCAGCGCGTTGCGGAGTGCATGCTTCAGCACCACGCCGGTTTCGGGCAGACCCTTGGCGCGCGCTGTACGCACGTAATCAGACGACAGCACTTGCAGCATCGCGCTTCGTGTGTGGCGCATCAGCACTGCCGCAATCGCATTGCCGAGCACAAACGCAGGCATGATGAGCGACGCGACATTCGCGCGCCAGTTCTCGAACGGGCTGACGAAGCCCGACGCCGGCAACCAGCCGAGCGTCACCGAAAACAACAGGATCAGCATGATGCCGAGCCAGAAATTCGGCGTCGACAATCCCCACAGCGCGATCACATTGGCGCCGTAATCCCAGGCGGTGTTGCGCTTGACCGCGGAAATGATTCCCGCGGGAATTCCAATCGTCAGCGCGATCACGATCGCAAATGAAGCGAGCTCGAGCGTGACCGGCAGCTTCTCGAGAATCAGCGCGAGGACGGGCCGTTGCAGGCGCAGCGATTCGCCGAGATCGCCGTGCAGAACGGCGCGGATCCAGTAGTAATAGCGAACCGGAAACGGCTCGTCCAGGTGCAGTTTCTCGTGCAGATACGCGACGACGTTGGGATCGCGGTCTTCGCCGGCGAGCACAACGGCCGGATCGCCTGGCAACAGTTGCTGCAACGCGAATATCAACAGCGACACGAAGACCAGCGTCGGAATGATCGTCGCGATTCTGCGAATGAGAAAAGTCAACATCGAAATGCGCCAGAGACGTGGGGAGTTGTAGTCATCGATTATCCGAGTTTGTCTGACGCGCGCTTCGGCGCGAATACGACAGGGCCGTCAAAACGTTGCAAGCAGGTGACGGTCAAAAAGCTTGCCGGCGGTTCGGACCGGTGTGTTGCGGAGGTTTCCATGATGAATGCGAAGCGAATGAGCCGGGTGTTCGCGACCGGCGCGATGGTGATCGTCTCGATCGTAGCGCGAAGCGCGTTTGCCGGCGAGGCCACGCTCTTTGCCGATCGCGACTTCAAGGGCAACGCGATGACGGTGCGTGGGCCATCGCCCAATCTCGAGCGGATCGGCTACAACGATACGGCGTCGTCGCTCGTCGTGCGGACGGGTGTATGGGAGGTCTGCGATAAGCCTTATTTCGAAGGGCACTGCATGCAGCTTCAGCCGGGCGAATACAGCAGTTTCGGAACGAATGTGAACGACCGCGTGGCATCGCTCCGCGAAGTGACGCAGCGCATCGGCGGGTCGCCGGCGGCTGGAGCCGGCCAGTCGCCACGAATCGCTCTTTACGAGCATGCAGGCTTTGGTGGGCGTTCCGTCACGTTGACCGGAAGCGTGCGCAATCTTGATCGCGTGCAAATCGGCGACAGCGTCGATTCGGCGGTCGTCTACGATGGCGTCTGGCGTTTGTGCGACAGCACGCAAAATTCGTGCGTCGAGCTTCTCCCCGGCCGCTACGAATCGCTCGGCGTGTTGAACGGGCGCGTTGCATCGGCGGATAGCATCGATCGGCCCTCGGCCGCGCCGCTCGTGCAGCAGTCTCCGGTGACTGCGCCGGCGTCCACCGCGAACACCCCGCAGGGGTCGGCGCGCGTCGTGTTCTACCAATATCCGAACTTTGGCGGACGTTCGATCGTCATCGATCGGCCCGTGATCTCGCGTCTCAGCAATCAATCGTTTGAAAACGGCGCGGGATCGATGCGGATCGAGGGCGGGAGCTGGTTCTTCTGCAGCGACGCCGATTTTGCCGGTCATTGCCAAACGTTCGGCCCGGGCGATTACGCGCATTTGCCGTGGACGCAGGACCGCGTGACATCGGGATACTACGTGCCTGAGCGCTACTCCGCGCGCTAGTTGAAGCGGAGTCCCTGTACCCGCACGAGGCCATCCGGAATGGTGCGTAGGCCCGAGAGCTTGGCGGTATATGCCCACAGCCAGTGACGGTGATACAAATAGACGATGGGTCGGTCTTTGAGCACGATCGCCGCAAGTTGCTCGAATAACTTGCGGCGATCGGCGACGTCGCGCGCCGTCCGTGATTTGTTCAGCAGTTCGTCGACTTCGGGCTTGCAGTAGCCGGCATAGTTGAGCGGTTGCTTGCAGCCGTCGAAGTTGAAGACATTGCCGTCCGGATCGGCGCGCCCGCTCCACGCGAGGACATACGCGTCGAACTGACCCTTGTCGGCGAGATCGAGCGACGTCGCAAATTCGGTGGACTGGATCTTCACGTCGAATCCAGCGTCCTTCACCATCGCCTGCACGACCTGCGCAATCCGCTGCGCTTCCGCGGTTGTCGGCGTCATCAGCATCACTTCTGGATTGGGCACGCCGGCATCCTTCAGCAACGCTTTCGCACGCGCAACGTCGCGTTTCGGGATCGGCACGTTCTTCGCGTAAAACGCATTCGTCGGCGCGACCCATTGATTGCCGACGTCGGCCTCGCCGTCCTGCGCGACTTGCACGATGCCGTCGCGATCGAGCGCTAGCTCGAACGCCTCGCGCACGCGCGGATCGCGGCCAAGCGCAGTCTTTTGCGCGAGCTCGCTCTTGCCGACGTTGATCGTGATGCCCTGATAGCCGATCTCCGTGATCTTCGCGATGTTGAAACGCGTATCGGATTTGAGTTGAGGTACATCGGAAGCGGCGAGGCGCTCGATGAAATCGAGCTGGCCGGAACGCAAATTCGCGAGGCGTACCGTCGAATCAGGAATCGGCAAGAACACGACACGATCGAAATGGATTTCGCCTTTGTTCCAGTAATTCGGAAAGCGTTCGAGCACGATACGGTCCTGCGCAATGCGCTCGACGAAGCGGAACGGTCCCGCGCAGACGGGCTTCGCGCCGAACTTGTCGCCTTCGGCTTGCGCCGCCTTCGGTGAGACGATCATGCCGGCGCGATCGGCGAGCTGTGCAAGCAGCGGCGAGAACGGTGCAGAAAGATTGAGACGCACCGTCATCGGATCGACGACATCAACCGTTGCGACCGGCGCGAGCTCGCCGCGACGATTGCTGCCGGCCATCGTCTTGTGACGCTCGATGCTGAATTTCACCGCGGCGGCGTCGAGTTTTTCGCCATCCTGAAATGTCACGCCGGAGCGGAGCTTGATTGTCAGCGCCTTGTTGTCGGGCGCCCACTCGTATGCGGTCGCGAGCTGCGGAACGATGTTCAGCTTCTCGTCGATATCAAAGAGCTTGTCGCACATTGCCGCGAAAACGATACGGCCGACGAAGCTTCGCGCGAGCGTCGGATCGAGCACATCCGGATCTTCGGCGAGGCCGATACGTAACGTTTGCCCTTGCGCCGCGACCGCGAGACCAATCAGGATCGCTATGGCGGCAAACCGCATCGGAATTCGCATGGATCGTCTTCCTCGATAGACACGCCGATATCGCGATCGCATCGGCGTGCCTGGCCGCGGCGCTCGCGTTGCAAAATCAGCATACCATGGGCGTCGCGGGCGTTTATCGCTCGTCGCGCGCTGCGCGAAAGCGTTCGATTTCCGCTTCGATCACAGTGCGATCAGTAATGCCGGCGGGACGATGTCGCGACGGCAGGCACGCGACGAACGGCCGAAACCGCTCGCCGCTTTTTTCGTAAAGCCTCTCGAGCTCCTCGATCGGCTCGGGATGATCATCGACGCGAAGATCGAGCGCAGGATAGTCCTCCGTCGTCGCGATCAACACTGCGGCAGCTTGCTTGCCGCGCTTGTCGCCGCCTGCGGCCTGTCCTGCAACGAGCGCTGCGATCAGACGCAGAGCGAACGGACGCGATGCTGCCGCTTCGTATGCGGCAGCCGTGGCGGAGAGGACCGCGGGACCTGCGAGCATGTTGCCGGCGACCGAGAAACCGGCGCCGCTCGATTGTCCACACCAGTCGACGCACGATGGCCCGGTGTATGCCCCAATGCGGCTGCGCGCGTCGATCATGTGAATCTGGCGGTGATCGCGACCGTCGTCGGCCGCCGTCAGTGCGGCGACGATCGATGCGGGATCGTCGCCGCGTGACATCGCGTCCAGAGCGGGCGATGCGTAGAGCGGATTGCAAAGCGCTTGTGTCGCGAGTGCACCGACGTGGGCGCGCACGTATGGGCAGAGCGCGCCCACGGCAAAGAAACGACTCGCAATGGCAACGCCTAAGCTTCCGGACGCGTCGCGGGCAACAATCGACCAAGTCACGCGCGAATCTCCCGCGGCCGCACGCGTTGTTGGCGGCCGCAGGCGATTCTAGCGCGACGGTTGCGATTTGAGGGGCCGTCAATCGGCGCCGGCCTTTGGATTACCTTTTTCGTTGGGCGCCGGGGTGATCGACCCGTACACACCATGCGTTTCGTCGTCGGGTCCGGCGGCGAAGAACAACGTGCTCTTCGGTTGGCTGTTGAGGTCATTGCCGAATGCCATACCCCACAGACCGTCGAGTCGCAACGCGCGATGATCGGTTCCGCGCAGCTGACCCTTGAAATCCCCGGTCGCGGCGTCGTAGGCATTGATGGCGCCGTCGCCGAAATTTCCGATAAGCATAGCGTTGGCGAAGACGCCGAACGTCGCGGGCGCCAGCGCAATGCCCCACGGGGCGTTGAGCCTGCCGCGCGTCGCGAAGCGGCGTACGAAATTCCCGTTCGCGTCGAATTCGTTAACGATGCCGAGGCTAGGTCCGGCAGTTTCGTCATCTTCGCCCTCTTCGCGTACAGCGTAAGTCACGAAAAGATGACCGTTGAAGTTCTGGATGTTGAACGGCGAGAAGTCTTTCTGCAGATCGGGATCGGTGAAGTTGCCCGCCAGATCGATCTTGGCAAACGTCGAGTTGAATACGTCGATTTTGCCGCCGACAAAATCAGCAGCATAGATCGTATTGCCAACGGCACTCGTAGCGATCGCCAGTCCTTTGTAAACGGCGTCCGATAGCGGGTCGCCCGCCTTG
The DNA here is from genome assembly GCA_035636955.1 of Casimicrobiaceae bacterium. Taxonomy (GTDB): domain Bacteria; phylum Pseudomonadota; class Gammaproteobacteria; order Burkholderiales; family Casimicrobiaceae; genus VBCG01. The sequence continues at coordinate 902 of DASPYC010000599.1, read as the reverse complement.
GGGTAAGCCTGGATCGCATGCGTCATGTCGACTGAAGGTGCCCAGCCTGCGATCAGACCGTCCTCGGTCGCGAAAATGAATGCGCTGTTGCCGGTTTTCCCGTTGCTCGTCACGGCGAATCCTCCGCCGCCGTTGAAGACGATTCCAGTCGGCTTGCCGTGCTCGGTGCTGCCGGGCGCCGCGGGGATTTGAACGATCAGCGGATTCGCTGCGGGCGCCGGATTGCCCAGTCCATCGTAGAGCGTCGCAAAGCCGGTGCCGTTATCGGAGACCCAAACGAATCCTTGCGGGTTGAACGCCACGCCCCAAGGATTGACGAGATGCGTATCGATATGGGGCGCAGGCGGAATGTCAGCGACCAGTACCTTTGCGTCGTAGCTATTGTTGTCGGCGTAGGAAGGGCTTACGGCTGCGACCAGAGCGAGAGCCGCCCCGGTCAACAGCACACGGCGAAATCGATTCATGGTGTTCTCCTGAAGACGATGTGGCGTGTTGATCGCAAAGGCGTGCGCAGCCACGCCTGGCCGAAAAGCGACGGGTGCGATGCAATCTCCGCTCCGGTAAACACCTTGGTTGCGCGTTTCCTTCCGTGGCTGTCGTTCGATCTCGCTTGTTGTGGGACGAACACGAGCATCGGTATCGGACAATCACCGACGTTGCGCATCGCGTGGATTGGATATCGTCAAAGGCTGCGGGGACCTATGCGATACGAAGGAGCAGCTCATGGCACGTTGCGAACACTGCGGCAACGAGTACGACAAGAGCTTCACCGTGACGATGGACGAGCAAACGCATACGTTCGATAGCTTCGAATGCGCGATTGCGACGCTAGCACCGCGTTGCGCTCATTGCGATTGCGCGATCATCGGCCACGGCGTCGAAGCGGAAGGCGCGTTCTACTG
>DASPYC010000598.1:0-2052 GCA_035636955.1 Casimicrobiaceae bacterium | reverse complement strand
TGTGCCGTGGCGAGCTGCGCGTTGAGGCTGTTGACCTCGAGCTGATAAGGCGTGGGATCGATGCGGAACAGAACGTCGCCCTTCTTGATCAGACGATTGCCTTCTTCGATCGGCACTTCCAACACGCGACCGCGCACCTGGGAAACGATGGGAACCGTATAGCGGTAGACGCGCAGCTTCGACGAAGACGGCGCGACGACGTTGAGCGTCAGAACCAGTAGCGTCAACCCGACGATGGGGATGATCGCCACGATCACCTGCGACGTGATCGTCCACGGCAGCCACTTGAGCTTGATAAAGATCAGCCAGACGAAGAACGCGTAGATGCCTAAAAGGATGGCTTCCATCAGGCATTCCTCTCCGCAGCGGCCGGCGCTTGAGGCGGCTGCGTGTCCAGCGCATCGAGCTCGCGTCGTAGCTGTCGCAGTCGTGGCGGCAGCGTTCCCTTTGCCGCCATCGCATCGAGCTCGTCGCGCAGATGATCGACGTCATGCGCGAGCAGTTCGCCCGCCTTGGCGCGATCGGTCATCTCGGTGTAGTAGTCCTCGTGCTTCTCGGTGCCATACGCGAGCTTGTAGCCGACCGGGCGCGTGTACGCCCACAACCAGGCGATCGGCCACAGCAACCCGCCGAAAGCGAGCGAGAGCAGGCACAGCGTCGTGATCGCGTCCCGCTGCGGATGATGGCGTTTCTCCGCCACCTTTTCCGGAAGAATATGGACGAGCCAAAACAGCACAATTCCGCCAATCGGAACGAGAATGAGGACGAGGATCGCGAGCCAATCGGCCGCGGTATCGAGTGCCTCGCCGGAGAGAAAAGACGCGGATGCCGGCGACGTCAAGAGGAGCGTGCTGGCCGCGACCATCGCGCCGCGCATTGGAGAGAAAACGAAACGGTTCATTTGACGAAGACTCCCTGCCTTATGAATATCGCCGACCGCTTCGTGCGCACGCCTAGACGAGGATCACGCATAATCTCGCAGCGCAGCGGGCGGCATTGGGGTCATTGCCGGTGCGATCGCAGAAGTGACGATCGTGTTGACGGGAGTGTGATGGATAACGCAGCGACGGGCAAACGGGAGCGGCTGCTCGATCCCATCGATCGTGTTTCCGAGATCCTGTTCGGCCTCATCATGGCGGTCACGATCATCGGCGCGTTGTCGATCGCCGCAGCCGGGCGCAGCGAAGTACGCACCATCTTGTTCGCAGCCCTGGGCTGCAACCTTGCGTGGGGTCTCGTCGACGCGGTCATGTATCTTGTGCGCACGCTGACCGAGCGAACGCGCAATCGCATTCTTGCAAAGCGAATCATCGGCGCGGATGCCGAAACGGCGCGCCATCTGATCGCGTCGACGTTGCCGGATCATGTCGCCGCCATCACCGGGCCCAACGAGATCGAGGGAATGCGCCGGAGGTTGCTCGCTTTGCCCGCGAGTGATCGCTCCGCGCTCGGGCGCGACGACTATCTCGGCGCGATTGGAGTCTTCCTGCTCGTCGTCGCCGCAACTTTTCCCGTGGCGGCGCCGTTTCTGCTGACGAACGACACTGTGCTCGCGATGCGGCTCTCGCAAATCGTCGCTTTGCTGATGTTGTTCGCGGCGGGTTTTGCGCTAGGACGACACGCCGGTCATCGGCACCCGGTGCGCACCGGGATCGCGATGACCACGCTCGGCGCGTTGCTGATCGCGTCCGTGAAGGCGCCCGGCGGATGACAAACGCGGCGCGAGCGAAACAGAGAGTGGTGATCGTCATGCTTCTATTGGCACCGACGATCCGCGCTGCAGCTCAGACTGCGGCGGGCGGCGAGGCGACAGTAACCGGCACGATCACCGGCTACTACTATGCGATGCGCGACCAGCCGGACTACGGCGTCGGCGTCGCCTCGCTGAACCGCGGAGCGCTCCACCTCGAAGCGCGCTACAACTACGAAGCGCATCGCTCGGGCTCGGTCTTCGCCGGCTGGAATTTCGGCGGCGGTGAGAACGTGACCTTCCAGATCACGCCGCTCATCGGTGCGCTGTTCGGCGAGGTCCACGGCGTCGTGCCGGGCGTC
>DASPYC010000597.1:0-2915 GCA_035636955.1 Casimicrobiaceae bacterium | reverse complement strand
TCGGTGCGGTCGATCGGTCGTCCGATGATCTTGTACGTGCCCTCGTTGAAACTGCTGTCGTTGTCGTCGCTCATGCCACGGCTCCGGCATTTTGCAGCGCGCGCGCAACCGTGCGCCGCGCGAGATCGACCTTGAAACCGTTGTCGCGCAGAGGCGTTGCACCGGCGACGGCGGCGTCGCTCGCGGCGGCGATCGTTTCAGTGTTTAGCGGACGTCCGATGAGCGCGCGTTCCGCGGCTTCGGCGCGCCACGGCTTGTGCGCGACGCCGCCGAGTGTGACGCGTGCGTCGGTGACACGCCCGTCGGCGACGCGCAACGCGGCGGCGACGGAGACGAGCGCAAATGCATAGCTTGCGCGATCGCGAACCTTGAGATAATCGATGCGACCTCCGAAGCGCGACGGAGGCAGGAAGACGCCCACGATCAGCTCGTCGCGGTCGAGATTCGTGTCGCGCTCGGGCGTCGTGCCGGGCAGCCGGTGGAAGTCGGTCAGCGGAATTCGCCGCGATCCGCGCGCATTGCGCACGTCGACAACGGCATCGAGCGCGAGGAGCGCGACGCTCATATCGGACGGGTTTGTGGCGACGCACTGCGGACTCGCGCCGAAGATCGCGTGAATGCGGTTGTATCCTTCGCGCGCCGCGCAGCCGGAACCCGGCCGGCGCTTGTTGCACGCCGTGTACGCCGTGTCGTAGAAATAATAGCAGCGCGTACGCTGCAGCAGATTGCCGCCGACCGTCGCCATGTTGCGCAGTTGCGGCGAGGCGCCGGCGAGCAGCGCTCGCGACAGCAACGGATAGCGCTCGCGCACGTAGCGATGATTGGCGAGATCGGAATTGCGCACCAGCGCGCCGATCCGGAGTCCGCCATCCGCGGTCGGTGCGATTTCCCGCAAGGGCAGCCGATTGATGTCGACGATGCGTACCGGCGCTTCGATATCGCCCTTCATCAGATCGACCAGATTGGTGCCGCCGGCGAGGCAACGTGTCGACGGCTCGCGCAAATTGAGAACTGCTTCATCGATGGAACGCGCGCGTATGTAATCGAAGGCTTGCACGAGTAATCCCTATCCGCGTTGAAGCGCCTGGCGCAGCGCTGCCACGATGCCGGCGTAGGCGCCGCAGCGACAAATGTTTCCGCTCATGCGCTCGCGCAATTCATCGTCGGTGATTTCGACGGGCATGCGAGCGAGATCGGTGGTCACCGCGCTTGGGTCGCCGGCCCGCAGTTCACCGAGTAATGCCACCGCCGAGCAGATTTGCCCTGGCGTGCAATACCCGCACTGAAAGCCATCGTGCTCGATGAAGGCTTGCTGGACGGGATGCAATGCCGTTTCGCCGGCGAGACCTTCCACCGTCGTGATCGGCTGGCCTTCGCATGCCATCGCCAACGTAAGGCACGAGTTGACGCGGCGGCCGTCGACCAACACCGTGCACGCGCCGCACTGGCCGCGATCGCAACCTTTCTTCGTCCCGGTGAGACCGAGATATTCGCGGAGCGCGTCTAGCAGTGTGACGCGCGGCTCTAGATCCACGACGTAGTCGTGCTGGTTGACAGTCAGCCGTACCGGCCGCGCTGCGCCGACCGAACGGCTTGTCGCTGGCGCGTCTCGACTCTCCGCAATGCTCGGTGCCGCTGCGCCGGCGTAACGCGCTGCTGCGAGGCCGCCCGTCAAGACCCCACTGCCGAGAAGAAAGCGCCGCCGCGCGCTTCCGGCGAGCGAAAGATCGTCTTGGTGCGCGTCGCTCTGGTCGTCGTTTGTGGGACTTGGTGGCGGCGATCTCGTCGGCTTGCGATTGGTGTACATGGAGATGCGATGGAAGCGGCGCATTCGCCGCCGAGGCGGGCAGCAATGCATCAGCATGATTCGTTCCACAGTCGCGTTCTCGCGATTGCGCGACGCAATGAACGCTCCGCGATCGAACTGTCGTTTCGCTTCGCATGTAGTTTTTTCAATCGGGCCTGCATATTTGGCAGTACAACGGATGTACGACGGCGCGGATGCGACGCCAATCGATGGCGGACATCTTGCTTAGGGACAATCATTGCCGTGCACGCGAATTTGCGTGCGACGATTTAGAACGGATCAAGGAGCTTTCGCAAATGAGCACCAAACTCAAAGAGAGAAAGCCGTTACCGACCAATCCACAACAGCCCGAACCGACTCCGCCGTTCCCCAAGCAGCATCTGGAAAAGCCCGGCATCGAATCGAAGCTCAAGCCGCGTCCGCGTTTCGAGGCGGAGGAATATCGGGCGGCGGGGAAATTAACCGGCAAGGTCGCGCTGATCACCGGCGGCGATTCGGGTATTGGTCGCGCAGTCGCTGTGCTGTTCGCGCGCGAGGGCGCTGACATGGTGATCGCGCATCTGCCTGCGGAACGTTCCGACGCCGAAGAAACGCAGCGTGCCGTCGAATCGCACGGCCGAAAATGTGTGCTGGCGGCGGGCGATCTGATGCAGGCGTCCTTCTGTGACGACTTGGTCGAATCGACGGTGCAGGCGTTCGGCAAGCTCGACATCCTCGTTTCGAACGCCGCACATCAGAACCGCAAGAAATCGCTCGACGAGGTGACCGATACGGAGTTCGACGAAACGTTCAAGACCAATGTCTACGCGTACTTCCGTCTTGCACGCGCGGCGCTGCGGCACATGAAGGCCGGCGGCTCGATCATCGTGACGAGCTCGGTCACGGGACTACTCGGATCGAAAAGTCTGCCCGACTATTCAGCGACGAAAGGCGCGATCAATGCGTTCACGAAGACGCTCGCGCAAGAGGTCGTCGACCGCGGCATACGCGTCAACGCAATCGCCCCGGGGCCCGTGTGGACGCCGCTTAACGCAGCGGACGCGGGGACGCCGCCCGAAAGAGTTGCCGAGCATGGGGCCGACGTTCCGATGGGCCGGCCCGCGCAACC
>DASPYC010000596.1:0-2875 GCA_035636955.1 Casimicrobiaceae bacterium | reverse complement strand
GGTTGCGGGCACCAATCCCGATCGGACCGCGCTTTGCACCCCTTGGGCAAACGCCGCTGCGTAATTCACCTGATTGGTCAACTCGGCGTTGAGCCGCTGGAAGCTGACGCCGGCGCCGACGGTCCATTGTGGCGTCGGTTCCCACGACAGGACCGGATTGACGTTGTACGTTTCGACCTTGGACTTGACCGCTTGAAAACGGCCGAGCCAATCGGAATCGTATTCGGTCTTCAATCCGTAAGGCACGTTGACGCCGATGCCGAACGACCATTTATCGGTGAACGGAACACCGAAATAAAGATTCGGGACGCCCGCACAACTGCCGGCATCGCCGCCGCTTCCGCCAAGTGGTTGGCCGAACGCCGGCTGCGAGCCACTGTCATGGAATTTCGTCGATGGGCAAATCAGATTGCCGGCGACGACCAGCTGCATCGTTTGCAATCGGACGAGGCCTGCGGGATTGTAGAAAATCGTGCTGACGTCCTCAGCCGCCGCGGCGCCTCCGGCGTACGCGTGCCCGAGTCCGCTGGCATTCTGTTCCTGCAAGGCGAATCCCGCACCTTGCGCGCCTCCGGCTGACAGCGCCATCAATGCTGCCGTGAGCGCCATTGCGATAGGCGTGCGACGGAACGATGTCGTGGTCATCCAATGTTCTCCTCTGGTTTTTCGATGATGGCGCCGGCGTCGCCCCGTCGTTGTTCGCGCATCGTTTCAGGGATTCACCCTGAAAAATCCAGCCGATTCACTATAACACCGGCATCGCCGCAATTCGCGCGCACGGGTCGGAACACGCGGGTTTTGCTATCGTTTGTGGCCGCGATGGCACATCGAGTAGCTTCTGAACAGTTGAGCAGGCGTGACGCACCGCGTCACGGCGGCGCCAACTCGCGCGGCTTACGGTCCGGACCGACGGCGACGTACGTGAGGCTGGCCTCGGTCACTTTCACGGTGATTTCCCTGCCGGGATTGCGCTGCGCATACACCTCGACCGCGACAGTGATCGACGTGCGGCCAACCCGGGTGATCTCGGCGAAAAACGACACGACGTCGCCGACGAAAACGGGCTGCTTGAAGGTGAACGAATTGACCGCGACCGTTGCAACGCGCCCGCAGGCACGCTGCGACGCCGGAATGGCGCCCGCGACGTCGACGTGCGACATGATCCAACCGCCGAAAATATCGCCATGGAAATTCGCGTCGGCCGGCATTGGAACAACGCGCAGCACCGGCCAGTTCGATGGCAGCGGAACGCTTTCGTCCATTGTCACTTGGCTTAGGCGGCTTGCGCCGCTGCTTTGCGGGCTTCTTCGCGCAATTCGCGGCGCAGTATCTTGCCGACGTTCGATTTCGGCAGTTCGCTACGAAACTCGACGTCGCGCGGACACTTGTACGCGGTCAAATGCTCGCGGCAATGCTGGAGCACGATGTCGGCGGTAAGCGCGGGGTCTTTCTTGACGACATAAAGCTTCACCGCTTCGCCGGATTTCTTGTCCGGCACACCGATCGCCGCGCATTCGAGCACGCCGGGATGCATCGCAAGAACCCCTTCGATCTCGTTCGGATAAACGTTGAAGCCGGACACGAGAATCATGTCCTTCTTGCGGTCGACGATCCGAATGTAGCCTTGCTCGTCGATCACGCCGACGTCGCCGGTGGCGAGCCACCCGTCCTTGTCGATCACCTTCGCGGTCTCGTCCGGGCGCTGCCAATAACCCGCCATCACTTGCGGACCGCGGATGCAGAGCTCTCCGGGCTGTCCCAAAGCGACTGCCTTACCGGCGTCGTCGCGAAACTCGACCTCGGTCGACGGAATGGGCAATCCGATTGCGCCGTTGTAGGCCGCGAGGTTCAATGGATTGATCGTGGCCGCCGGCGACGTCTCCGTCAGCCCGTACGCTTCGATCAGCGGCGAACCGGTCACTTCCTTCCAGCGCAGCGCCACGGCCTCCTGCACCGCCATTCCGCCGCCGAGCGTCAACCGCAGCGACGAAAAGTTGAGCTTGGCGAAGTCGGCATTGTTGAGAAGCGCATTGAACAGCGTATTGACGCCCGTGAACGACGTGAAGTTGAACTTGCTCATCTCCTTGACGAAGCCTGGAATGTCGCGCGGGTTCGGAATCAGCACGTTCTCGCCGCCGAGCGTCATGAACGTGAGGCAGTTCGCCGTCAACGAGAAGATGTGATAGAGCGGGAGCGGCGTGATGACGATTTCGCGGCGCTCGGCGTCCATGAACGGCAAAAGCCATGCGCGTGCCTGCAACAAGTTCGCGACGATGTTCCGATGCAGCAACATCGCGCCTTTGGCAACGCCGGTCGTCCCACCCGTGTACTGCAGGAACGCGATGTCATCGTGACCGAGCGGCACACGCTCCAGCGTACGCTTGCGGCCTTCGGCCAACGCATCGGACAGGCGAATCGCGCCGGGAATCGTATGCGCCGGGATCATTTTCTTCACGTGGCGCAATACGAAGTCGACGATAAAACCCTTGAATCCGAGCAGCCCGCCGATCGACGTCACGATCACATCGCGAACGCGGGTGCGCGCTACGACCTCCTGCAGCGTATGTGCGAAGTTTTCGACCACCACGATCACTTCGGCGCCCGAGTCCTTGAGCTGATGCTCGAGCTCTCGTGCCGTGTAGAGCGGATTGACGTTGACGACCGTGCACCCCGCCCGAAGCACGCCAAAAAGGCAGACGGGATACTGGAGGATATTCGGCATCATCAGCGCGACGCGCGTGCCTTTTTTGCAGCCGGCGCCCTGTAGATACGCTCCGAACGCCGCCGACAGCGTGTCGAGCTCGGTAAAGGTGAGGGTTTTGCCCATGCACGTGAATGCGGGGCGCGTCGCGAACTTGCCGCAGCTTTCCTCGAA
>DASPYC010000595.1:0-11808 GCA_035636955.1 Casimicrobiaceae bacterium | reverse complement strand
AATCGTTGCAGTAAGAGTCGGCCTCGTGTGACGACTCGCATTGGCCGTCGATCCCCGCCTCGCGGGGCCCCTCACCGGCTGCTCGCGTCCCTATCCCTCGGCGCGAACGTACAAAAATAGGCGTGACCGCCGCCGGGCCTCGGCCTGTTTGGAATGGCGACGCGAGTCCTGGCGTCAAGAGTCGGCCTCGCGTGACGACTCGCGTTGGCCGTCGATCCCCGCGTCGCGAGGCCCCTCGCCGGCTGCTCGCGTCACTATCCCTCGGCGCGAATTGCTCCCCCTCTGGGGGCAGCGCGGCGCCAGCCGCAAGCGTGGGGGTCCATTCCTGTTGTGACTGACGGTTACTCGCTGCGCGAAGTCGGTAAGCTGCTCGGACTCCCCCGTTCCGTCGTTAACGGGCTCATCGAAGCCGGATTTGTGGTCCCTGCAAGGGGGCCGCGGCGCGAATACCGCTTCTCGTTCCACGATCTGGTGCTGCTGCGCGCTGCGCAAGGCCTCTCCGAGGCGAAGATCCCAGCGGCGCGAATCCTGCGTGCACTGCGCCGGTTGCGCGCCCAACTTCCAGACAAAGTGCCGCTGGCGGGATTGCGGATCGGGGCGGTCGGCGACGCCGTCGTCGTGAGCGAAGGCGAAACGCATTGGCGTCCCGACAACGGGCAGTACGTGTTTCAGTTCCAAGTGGCGTCGCCCGGTGGTCGATTGGCCTTCTTCGGTCCGGCGCAAGTCGTGTCACAGGTGCCCGATACGGCTTGGTTCGAACGCGGTGTAGCGCTCGAAGGTGCAGAGCCCGAAAGGGCGTGCGATGCGTATCGTCGCGCGTTACAGGACGACCCGAAGCATCTCGACGCCTACGTCAATCTCGGACGGTTGTTGCATGAGCTTGGACATCTGAGCGAAGCGCAGGCTGTCTATCGCGATGGACTGGACCGCTGCAGCGCCGACGCCACACTGCTCTTCAACCTGGCCGTGCTGCAGGAAGACCAGGGCCGTCCACTAGACGCCATCGCGAGTTATCGAGCGGCAATTGCAAAGGCGCCCAAACTGGCTGATGCGCATTTCAATCTCGCGCGTCTGTGCGAAGCGCGCGGCATGAATCAGGACGCGTTGCGACACTGGAGCGCGTTTCGCAAATTGACCGGCGCGGCGCCGAAGTAGGGTCAGAGCCAACTTTTTCAGGCGACCCATAAATATGGTAATATGGGTCAATGAAGACGACGATCGAAATCCCGGACCCGCTGTTCCGAAAAGCGAAATCGAAAGCCGCCGAACGTGGCCAGACGCTGAAGGAGCTCGTAACCGAGGCGCTTCGGGAGAAGCTTGCGACAAACGCAAGCGGGAATCGGCTGGGCGAGCCCGAATGGATGCAAGGTTTTGGGAAGCTCCGTCGGTTGCGCAAAGAGACCGCGCGCATCCAAGCCAAGATCGATGAAATCTTCGAGGTGATCGAACCCGAGGACCGTACATGATCCTGGACACGAACGCGTTGTCGGCGTTCGTGGATGGGGATGCGCATGTCGGGGACGTCTTGCGGTTGCAGGCGCGAGCGGCCATCCCGGTCATCGTGCTCGGAGAATTCCGCTACGGTATTGCAGAGTCCCGGCATCGAGCGGCGTATGAGGCGTGGTTGGCATCGGAACTAGGTCACTTTGACATCCTCGCGATCACCGACGAGACCACGACGCCTTACGCCGCTTTGCGTGTCGCGCTCAAACGATTGGGACGTCCAATTCCGGCCAATGACGTCTGGATTGCGGCGCTCGCCGTGCAACATCGGCTCCCCATCCTGAGCCGCGATCAGCACTTCGATGGAGTCCCGAATATCGAACGGAAAAGCTGGTAGCCACTGACGCGATGACGTCAAACGGGAGCCAGTCGATGCGGATTCTGTTCATCGGCAACAGCTACACGACGCGCAATCAGTTGCCGTGCTTGTTGGTGGACTTGGCCGCGGCGGCCGAGCGGCCAACGCGCGTGGATTTCGCAACGATCTTCGCCGGCGGCGCGAGCCTTCGCCGGCACTGGAATGCCGGCATCGCGCAAAAAACGATGGCGACATCGACGTGGGATTACGTCGTGCTGCAAGAACAGTCGACGTTGCCGGTGAAGAATGCGCTGCGCTATCACGAGAATGTCCGATTGTTTGCGGCCGAAATTGCGAAGCACGGCGCGAAGATCGCGCTGTATCTCACATGGTCGCGACAAGAGGCGCCGCAGAACCAGAATCAAATCACGCGCGCGGTCGAGGACATCGCTGCGGAAGTCGGTGCCCGGGTCGTCCCCGTGGGTCCGGCGTGGCACGCGGCGATGCGCAAGGACCCGAGCTTGGTGCTGTACGAAGACGACGGCAGTCATCCGACTGCGGCCGGATCGTATCTTGCGGCTTGCGTGTTTCTCGTCAGCCTTTTCGATCAACGGCCCTGCGGATGGTCGGTGTCCGATCGTTTGAAGATCGATCGAGCGGTTGCAGGCAAGTTGCACGAGGTAGCGTGGGCGTTTCGCGGCGCGTGAGCGTCGCCAGGTAAGACAGCGCCCTACCGCAAAAACGCGCGCCGGCTGACGGCGAATCGGTAGGCGTTCCGACGGACTTGGGACGGCAATTGGCATGAAATCTCGGCGTCATCCACCGACGCGTCGACCGCATTCCCAACGACGCCCGTCCAATGCCGCGAAGGCGTTCGCACATGCCAACGATTCGTTGGCCGGTGCCAGGCTCCACGCTGATGGTGTGCCTGGCCATCGTGCTCGCTGGCAGCTGGCCGCACGACGCAAGCGCCGATAAAAAAAACGTCTGCACGATCACCGTCAATTCGGCGGACGAAAAGGAGGCGTTTCGCAGGAGCTTGCCGCCCGACAAGTTCCAATTCGTCGAGTTGGTCGAGCGAGGTCGGCCCGATTGGCTCGCATCGGCGTGCCAACGGCAAATTCGCTGCGATGTTCTCGTCATCTCGGGCCACTACGACGGCGGCAACGAGTTTTTCTCCGAGCACGTCGACGCACACGAATTTCTTCCGGTCGACGAGATGGAACGCGCGTCGTGCAGCAACTCGTGCTCGTCGCTGTTTTCGCAGTTGAAAGAAGTCTACCTGTTCGGCTGCAACACGCTGAATCCCGAGCGACAGAACGCGGTTTCAGCCGATATCGCGCGAAATCTCGTCCTCGCCGGGCACTCACCGGCAGACGCTGAACGCCTCGCTCGCGCCTTGAGCGCTCGGTATGGCGACAGCAGCCGCGACCGCATGCGGCAAATTTTCCCGAACGTACCGGCGATCTACGGCTTTTCATCGGTGGCGCCGCTTGGACCGACCGCGGCATTCAACTTGAGTCGTTACCTTCAGTCCGGGACCGGCGAAGTCGGCAGCGGACACGCGAGCTCAAGGCTGATCGGACACTTCGCCGGGCACTCATTGACGTGGACCAGCGGGTTGAACGATTCCGATCCCCAGGCGAACTATCGCCGCGACATGTGTCAGTTCTCCGGCGATCAGCTATCGGCTGCACAAAAGGTCGCGTTCGTTCACCAGGTCCTTGGCCGTGAGATGGCCGAGGTGCGAATCTTTCTGGACCGTATCGAACGATATATGGCGTCGCTGCGAGACGTCGATCGGGAAACGTCGGCCGTATCACACGAGCTCGACGCGATAGCGCACGATGAGGGGTCACGCGCGCGCTATTTGGACTTTGCGAGAAACGCGGACACCCCCGTGGTCCGGGCCCGGATGTTGAAGGCGGCGCATGTCCTCGGCTGGCTCACGCCGACGGACTTGCGTGCGGAATTGATGCGGACGATTGCCGACACGCTCGCGCGCAGCACAGTTACACCGGCAGACGTGGACTTGGCATGCACGCTCAACCAGGACCATGCGCTGGACGACGAGCTTCACCGACTGCAGCTGTCGCCTGCGCAAACGGACAGGGCCGGGAGTGCAGCCGTCCTTGCGTGCTTGGGAAGCGTGGAGAGTCACGCGCGGGTCCTGCGCGCGCTCACCAGTTCATCCGATGATGATGTGCAGGTCGCCCAAGTGTATCTGCGTCACCGTCCGATCGCCGACGCAAACGAGCTTCGCGCACTCACCACAGGCGTTGCGCGAATGACCGACGCAAAAGCGCAGTCCCGCGCGCTCGATACGCTTGCCGGCCAGCAGATCACCGACCGCCAAAGCCTCGAAGATCTGACCCGCTTGTTCGCGCAGGCGGGCTCCGGCGGCGTGCAATTGGCAATCGCCGGCATATTGCTTCGCTCCGACTATCAAATGATCGCGAGCGCCGATCTTCTCCAATTGCTGCGGCAACATCGTCGCAAGTCGTCCAGCAGTGACGACATGGTCGACGTCCTGATTCGGCGGGTTCAGGGGCTCCTTTAAGCCGTCGGGAAGCAGGTTCCTCGGAACGACAAAGCGAAGTGACGTGCCGTCGCCGCGTCTCGCATGCGATACTAGCGCGCTCGATTTTTCTTGCCGCCCTGAGATCCATGCCCGTTTCGCCGAAGGTCGCTGTTGTCGCCGCGTTGCTCGCCTCACTGTGCATCGATTACGCGCAGGCTGACAAGAAAACGGTATGCACGATCACCGTCAATTCCCCCGACGAAAAGGAAATATTTCGCCGGAGCCTCCCCGCGGATGAATTTCAGTTCGTCGAGCTGGTAGAAAGAGGGCGCCCCGATTGGCTGGCATCGGCGTGCAGCGCCGGTGTCCGCTGCGACGTGCTCGTCATCTCGGGTCACTTCGATGGCGGCGACGAGTTCTACTCCGACCGGCCCGACGTGCGCGAATATCTGCCGGTCGATGAAATGGAGCGCGTGTCGTGCAGCGATTCCTGTCCGGGGTTGTTTTCGCAACTGAAGGAGGTCTATCTCTTCGGCTGCAACACGCTCAATGCGGACGCGCAGAACACCGTGTCAGCCGAGGTCGGGCGCAGTCTGCTTCGCAACGGACATTCGCCGGCCGACGTCGAGCGTCTGTCGCGTCTTTTGAATGAGCGGCACGGCGACAGCAATCGCGACCGAATGCGTCAAATCTTCGTCAACGTTCCGCTCATTTACGGCTTCTCGTCCAAGGCGCCGCTTGGCGCGACAGCCGGCCCGCTGCTGGATCACTACTTTCAATCGGGCCCGGCGATCGACTCAATCGCCTACGTCGGGAGCGGACGCGCGAGTCCCAAATTGCTCGGCCTTTTTGCACGGAGCTCAATGACTTCCGCCAGCGGACTCCGTGATGCGGATCCTCAGGCCGACTATCGGCGCGATGTGTGCCATTTCGCCGACGATCGATTGTCGACAACGCAGAAACTCGGCTTCGTCCACGACCTTCTGCGCCGCGAGATGGCGGAAGTCCGGATGTTCCTCGGCCACATCGAAAAATATTCGACGTCGCTTGCCGCAACCGACCGACTAATGCCGGCCGTGTCGGAGGCTCTCGACGCAATCGCACGCGATCGGACGGCACGCCAACGCTATCTAGAATTTGCGCGCGACGCCGATGAGCCGGCGATCCGCGCCCGCATGATGAAGCTCGCGCGAAACTTGGGCTGGCTTTCGTCCGCGGAGCTTCGCGTGGAGCTCGTGCAGATGATGCGCGATCGACTTCTCCAAGACGTCGTGGGCCCCGGTGACGTCGATTTGTTTTGCTCGCTTAACAAGACCGGCGAGCTCGATGACCAACTTGACCGGTTGGCTCCGCTGCCGATCACAGCGAAGAGCGTCGGTCATGCCGCGGTCCTTGCCTGCTTGGGAAGTGAAAAGAGCCGGGCGCGCGTGCTGCGCGCGCTCACCAGTTCCAACGATGAAGACGTCCAGATTGCGCAGGTCTATCTCCATCATCACCCCATTGCCGATGCGGACGAGCTTCGCGCAATGGCCGCGGAGATCGCGCGGATGAAGAGCGCCGATGCGCAAGTCCGCGCGCTCGATACGCTCGCCCGCTATCAGCTTTCGGATCGCGAAAGTCTCGATGCGCTGACACGTCTATTTCCACTGACCAAGTCGATCGGCGTACAGAGAGCGATCGCCGGGGTCCTGATCCGAGCCGACTATCATTCGATTGCGAATCCCGAGCTCGTGCGCGCGCTCCGTCAGCATCGGCTCAAATCGCCAAGCGGCGAAGATCTGATCGACGTGCTGATCCGCCGCCTGCAGTCCTGATCCTTTACGACGAAGACCCAGACCCATGGCACGTGGCGTTGACGATCTATCGATCAGTGAGATCCGGCAGAGGTATCTCGAGAAGGGCGAGCTGGTTTCGGCGCGCGTTCTGAACCGGCTGCAGCGCGATTCGCGGCAAGGCGTGCACCAGCTGTTCGTGGCATTGAAGAAACGCTACGAGCGCCAGCGAGACGAGCGTCTGCGCCTGGAGGCGATGCGGCACTTCGAGTTGCTGTTGTGGAAAACGGGCGTCCAGGACATTGCCGGCGTCGACGAAGTCGGTATGGGGCCGCTGGCGGGACCCGTCGTCGCCGCAGCCGTGATGTTTCCACCCGAAACCAATATCGCACGCGTAGATGATTCCAAGAAACTTGACGCGCCGACGCGAGCCGAGCTTGCGTTGGAGATACGCGCAAAAGCGTCGGGCATTGGTCTCGGTGTCGCTTCCGTCGAGGAAATCGACAGCGTCAATATCTATCACGCGGGGCTTCTCGCGATGCGGCGCGCCGTCGAAGCGCTGCCGCGCCGTCCTCAGCACGTGCTGGTGGACGCGCGTACCGTGCCCGGTGTCGACGTGCCGCAAAACATGTTCAACAAGGGTGACGGGATCAACTTCTCGATTGCAGCAGCTTCGATCGTCGCCAAGACGGTGCGCGACGGCATGATGGAAGTGCTCGACCGCGAATATCCGGGATATGGGTTCGCCGCCCACAAGGGCTACAGTACGCCGGAGCATCGCCAGGCGCTGCAGAAGCTCGGCCCGTCGGCCATCCATCGCAAGTCGTTTCCGGTGATGCACGAGTTGCAGGGCGAATACTCGGCGCTCTTTTACGTGCTGAAGACGCAGCTCGAGGCGGCGCGTACGCGCGTGGCGCTCGACGAGCTCGAGACTGCGCTTCACATCCAAGCCGCCGAGCTCGCAGAGCAGGAATGCAAGAAGCTCCGGTTGCTGGTCGCGCGACGTTGGAAAGTGATCGGCAATGGGGCGGCGCATCAATGAGTAGTCAAAAGACCTTCGCGTCGCAGGCCGATCTGGCCGACAAGAAGTTGAGCTTCGACAAGCTCTCCGACAGCGTCTATGCATATACCGCGGAGGGCGATCCGAACACGGGCATCATCATCGGTGACAACGCAGTGCTCGTGGCGGACACGCAAGCAACGCCGGCAATGGCGCAAGACGTCATTGCCCGGATCCGCGAGGTGACTGACAAGCCGATCAAGTATGTCGTGCTCACGCACTATCACGCGGTTCGCGTACTCGGCGCGTCGGCTTACCAGCCGCAGGAAATCATCGCAAGCCAGGATACCTACGATCTGATCGTCGAACGCGGCGACGCCGACATGAAAAGCGAAATCGCGCGCTTTCCGCGGCTCTTCCGCTCGGTGGAGAGCGTGCCGGGACTCACGTGGCCGACGGTGACGTTCAAAGGCGAAATGACTCTGTGGCTCGGCAAGCTCGAAGTCAAGCTGATGCAACTCGGGCGCGGGCACACCAAGGGCGATACCGTTGTGTGGCTGCCACGCGAGCGCATGATGCTGTCTGGCGATCTCGTCGAGTTCGGCGCGACCCCGTATGCGGGCGATGCTTACTTCAGCGATTGGCCCCAAACGCTCGATGCGATCGCGGCGCTCAAGCCGACGAAGCTCGTGCCGGGTCGCGGCGCAGCGCTCACCACGGAGCACGCAGTGCAAGAGGGGCTCGCGGGCACACGCGCGTTCGTCAGCGAACTGTTTGCGGCGATCAAGGCCGCTGCCGCGGCCGGCAAAGACCTACGCACCGTCTATCGCGAAGCCTACGAGCGGCTTAAGCCGAAGTACGGCAACTGGGTGATTTTCGATCACTGCATGCCGTTCGATGTCACGCGCGCCTACGACGAAGCGACGCATTATCGCGACCCGCGAATCTGGACAGCTCAGCGCGACAAGGAGATGTGGGATACGCTGGAAGGCGTGGGCCCGTCCAAATAATCGATGACCGCCGCCGGGCCAAGGCGCGGGTGCTCCCCCTATGGGGACAGCGCAGCGGCCTCATTGGCCACTGAGGCCGCAAGCGTGCGGGTCACTAACTCGAGTTAGCCGATGGAAACTGACTACCAACGGGTCGAGTTTCCGTACCTTCGTTCCGGCGATCAAGACGCGCGCGAACCCGTCCATCATCCCGTCATCGTTGTCGGCGCGGGGCCGGTGGGTCTCACCGCCGCGATCGAACTCGCACAACGAGGCGTCCCCGTCGTCGTTCTCGACGATGACAACAAGCTGTCGTCCGGCTCGCGCGCGATCTGCTTCGCCAAGCGTACGCTGGAGATTTGGGATCGCCTTGGTTGCGGCGAGCGGATGGTGCAAAAGGGCGTGTCGTGGAATGTCGGCAGAGTCTACTTTCGTGATGAGCTCGTCTACAGCTTCAATCTGCTGCCGGAATCGGGGTACCGCCGTCCCGCATTCATCAACCTGCAGCAATACTATTGCGAAGGTTATCTGTGCGAGCACGCGCAAACGCTCGCGAACCTCGACTTGCGCTGGAAGAACAGGGTCGTCGGCGTCGAAGCGTTAAGCGATGGCGTCGTGCTGAGCGTGGAGACGCCGGACGGACGCTATCGTTTGCGCGCCGCATACGTCGTCGCCTGTGACGGCGCGCGTTCAGCGATCCGCGGCATGATCGGCCAGGAGAGCAAAGGCCGCAGCTTCCGCGATCGATTCTTGATCGCCGACGTAAAGATGGAAGCAGGATTTCCGCCCGAACGGTGGTTTTGGTTCGATCCGCCGTTTCACCCGAATCAGTCGGTGCTGCTGCATCGACAGCCTGACAACCTGTGGCGGATCGATTTTCAGCTCGGCGCCGATGCCGATCCCGATGAGGAGAAAAAACCCGAACGCGTCATTCCACGCATCCAGGCGCTGCTCGGCCAAGAAGCGCCGTTCGAGCTCGAATGGGTCAGCGTCTACACATTTTCCTGCTCGCGGATGGAGACGTTTCGGCACGGACGCATCTTGTTTGCCGGCGATGCGGCGCACTGCGTGTCGCCGTTCGGCGCGCGCGGCGCGAACAGCGGTGTGCAGGACGCCGAGAATCTGGCGTGGAAGTTGAAGCTCGTGCTCGCCGGAAAAGCGCCCGACGACTTGCTGGACACCTATGACGAAGAGCGCGGTTACGCTGCGAACGATAACCTCCAATGCTCGACGCGCGCGACCGACTTCATCACGCCGAAGAACAACGTCAGCCGCATGTTCCGCGATGCGACGCTCAAGCTTTCCAAGAACTATCCGTTTGCGCGGCGCTTGGTCAACAGCGGAAGGCTATCGCTCCCTGCGACATTGCGGGACTCGTCGCTCAACACGCCCGATTGCGACCCCTTCGTCGGCGACATGGCGCCCGGCGCGCCGAGCGCGGACGCTCCGGTAAATGTGCGACGCGACGCCGGCTGGTTCCTCGCGCAGATCGGCGGCGATTTCTGCGGGATCTACTTCAGCGATGGGGCGTTGTCGACCGACACAGAAGAAGCGTTGGCGTCTCTCTCGAGCGGTGCTATACCCATCAAGACCGTCATCGTCGTGCCCAAAGGGATAAGCTTGTCGAATTCTCCTGCGGGGAGCGTCGTGGTGGAGGACTCGGAAGGGTTCCTTTGCCAACGCTTCGATGCGCGTGCGAGTACGTTTTATTTAATGCGGCCCGACCAGCACGTGTGCGCGCGATGGCGGCGTTTCGATGTCGATGCGACGCGCGCTGCGCTCGGCCGCGCCACGCGCAACCTTTGATCGAGGTGCGCATGCAGAAGCTGATCGTCGAGCTCAATATCGTGCGACCGGATGATTTTTACGAGGCGCTGATCGACATGCACCGCGATCTGACCGATCAAGAGAGCCAAATGGCCAATGCCGCGTTGATCCTGTTGCTCGCGAACCATATCGGTGATCTCGGCGTGCTGCGTGATGCGATCGCCGCGGCCAGGGCTGGCGTCAAACCTACCTGAAAGAACTGCATCATGGACATTGCAGCGCTTCGCTATCAGTCGGGCTTCGGCAACGAGTTCATGACCGAAGCCCTGTCGGGCGCTCTTCCCATCGGCCAGAACTCGCCGCAAAAAGCGCCCTACGGCCTCTATGCGGAACAACTTTCCGGAACGGCATTTACAGCCCCGCGCGGAACGAATCGCCGCTCGTGGCTCTACCGCATTCGACCCGCCGCCGTACACCGGCCGTTCACGCGTACCGGGAACGGACGAATCACGCATCGTTTCGACGACGTGGAAGCGACGCCCAATCAGCTGCGCTGGGATCCACTGCCGGTTCCGTCAGCACCGACAGAC
Source organism: Casimicrobiaceae bacterium (assembly GCA_035636955.1). GTDB lineage: Bacteria > Pseudomonadota > Gammaproteobacteria > Burkholderiales > Casimicrobiaceae > VBCG01. Next base: position 1,368 of record DASPYC010000595.1, on the reverse strand, counting down.
TTCGTACAGGGCCTCACTACGATGGCCGGCAACGGCGATCCCGGATCGCAGACAGGCTGCGGCATCCATCTCTATGCGGCCAATCAGTCGATGAAAGACCGCTACTTCTACAGCGCCGACGGCGAGATGCTGATCGTGCTGCAGCAGGGTCGCCTTCGCCTCGCCACCGAGCTCGGTGTGATTGAAGCCGAGCCACACGAGGTCGTCGTGATTCCGCGCGGCGTGCGTTTTCGCGTCGAGCTGCTCGAACGGGACGCGCGGGGCTACGTCTGCGAAAATTACGGCGCATTGTTTCGCCTTCCTGATCTTGGTCCGATCGGATCGAACGGCCTCGCCAATCCCCGCGACTTCCAGACGCCCACTGCAGCGTACGAAGACCACAGCGGCTCTTTTGAGCTCGTCGCGAAGTTCATGGGCAATCTGTGGTCTGCCGAAATCGGTCATTCGCCGCTCGACGTCGTCGCGTGGCACGGCAATTACGCGCCGTACAAATATGATCTGCGCCGCTTCAACGCGATCGGCTCGATCAGCTACGATCATCCGGACCCATCGATCTTCCTGGTGCTGCAATCGATGTCCGACACGGCGGGCGTGGATACGATCGACTTCGTCGTCTTTCCGCCGCGGATCTTGGCGATGCAGCACACCTTTCGTCCGCCATGGTTCCACCGCAACGTCGCGAGTGAATTCATGGGCCTAATCCATGGCGCCTATGACGCGAAGGCCGAAGGCTTTCTGCCAGGCGGTGCGAGCCTCCACAATTGCATGAGCGGTCATGGGCCCGACGCACAGGCGTTCGAGCGAGCGACGAGCGCGGATTTGGCCAGGCCGGATTACATCAAGGACGCGATGGCGTTCATGTTCGAAACCCGATGCATCATCCGGCCATCTCGCCATGCGCTCGAATCGTCGCAGCTTCAGGCCGAATACTTCCAATGCTGGCAGGGATTGAAGAAACATTTCGATCCGCAAAAGCGCTGAAACCGAGGAATCGCAACGTGTTCGAGATCAACGAAACGCATGATGCTGCGCTAACGAGTTGGGTCGCGTCGGCGAACGAGCCCGGCGATTTTCCGCTTCAGAACCTGCCATTCGGCGTCTTCCGCCGCAAAGGACAAAACGAAGCGTTTCGCGTGGGCGTCGCGATCGGCGATCAAATCCTCGACATCAGCGCGGCGCAAACCGCAGGGGCTTTTTCGGGTCCGGCCGCGCGCGCGGCTGCGGTATGTGAGGCCTCGGCACTCAATCATTTCATGGCGATGGGTCCGGCGTCGTGGTCGGCATTGCGACTCGCCTTATCGCAAATTCTGCGACAACATTCGGCGATCGCGGACCGGCTGCATGGCTGTCTCGTTGCACAAAATCACG
>DASPYC010000594.1:0-4395 GCA_035636955.1 Casimicrobiaceae bacterium | reverse complement strand
CGCTCAGGACTTCGGCCCCGGTGCCCCGCGCCGTGGGGCACTGTATACCTTTGCGCAAGCGACGCGACCGGCATGATGGTGTCGCTGATCCAGTCGAATTACATGGGTTTTGGGTCTGGCGTCGTTGTACCCGGCACAGGCATCTCGCTGCAGAATCGCGGCGCGGGTTTCGTATTGGAAACGGGACATCCGAACGAAGTCAGCGGTGGCAAGAGGCCGTTTCATACGATTATCCCGGGCTTCGTGACGCGCAACGGCGCACCGCTTGCGACAATCGGCGTCATGGGCGGACCCATCCAGCCGCCGGGACACGTGCAAACGCTGGTGCGGATGTTCGATTACGCGATGAATCCACAAGCCGCCATCGATGCACCGCGTTGGAAAGTCAACGCCGATCAGTCGATCGATCTTGAAGCGAGCGCCACGCCTCAATTACGCGCCGGATTGATTGCGCTCGGCCATCGCATGACTTCGGTTCCCGATTCGTACATGGACTTTGGCGCCGGCCAGTGCATCGTCAAGATCGACAGCGGCTATGTTTCCGCGTCGGACTCGAGGCGCGACGGTCAAGCCGCCGGATTCTGACGCTACTTGCGTGCGTCGGCGGGCGCGCCGCCGCGCGGCCAATCGTTTTTTCTCGCTGAAAACTCGGGCCGCGGTTTCGATGTGAAATAGGCCGCGATGTCGTACGCCTCCTGATCACTGAGCGAACCCGCGTTGCCGAGCGGCATCTTTGCCTGCACAAAACCGGCGGCGACCGAAACGCGCGCCATGCCCGCGCCATCATTGAATGACTGCGCGCCCCACAGCGGCGGAAACGCGTAGGCGTTGTCCGCACTGCGAAGCCCCTGACCATCGGCACCGTGGCACGCTGCGCACTTCGCGACATAGAGCGACTCGCCGCGCGTGGGATTCGGCGGTGAAGGCGCCGTGATTTCCTTGAAGCCGCGGCCCTGCACTTCGACGCCCGTCGGCACGCCTTCAGAAAGCCATGCGATGTACGACAGCAATGCAATCATTTCGCGGCTCTCAGTCGGCAAGGGCTTGCCGTTCATCGATCGCTCGAAGCAGTCGTTGATGCGCTCTGCAAGCGACTCGACGCTGCCGCGACGCGCGCGATACTCCGGGAAAACGCCCCATAGTCCGGCGAACGGCGCGGCATAAGCGACGCGGCCGGCGTCGAGATGGCAATTCGTGCAGGTGAGTCCGTTGCCAACGAATCCGGCGGCGAGCGTACGTGTATTCGTCACAAGTGATTGACCGTAGCGAACGGAGTCGCCGAGTGGGCCGGCCGGAAGCGCCGTTGTCGCCGGGGGCGACAGGGGCGCGGGCTCGGCAGCGTGCGCCACGCTCGCGCACGCAATGAACGACGCAATCAAGGGGATCAACCCCCTTACGGGCGCTGACAGCGTCGAACGAGCGCCGATCATCTCAGGCGGACTGTTTCTTCAGCGCAGACAGCGGCAGCAATTCGGGCAAGTCGATGTGCTTGCGATTCGGCTCCGGCGCCGTAAGAGGAGCCGTCGGACGCATCGTGGAAAGACTTCGCCGCGTAAGCTCCTGATAGCTTCGCGTTCCTTCGTTCTTCCAGGCGAGCTCGGTATCCGACAACTCGCGGACGATTCGCGCGGGGATCCCGGCGACGAGCGTGCGCGGTGGCACGACCATCCCTGCCTTCACGAACGCCATCGCTGCAACGAATGCGGCTTCACCGATCGTCGCATTATCGTTGATGACGGCGTTCATTCCGACGAGCGCATTGCGCTTCACGATGCAGCCGTGGAGCACGGCGCCATGACCAATGTGTCCTTCTTCCTCGACGATCGTGCCGACACCCGGGAATCCATGCAATACGCAAGTATCCTGGACGTTGGCGCCCTCGCACAATTCGATATGGCCGAAATCGCCGCGCAAGCACGCACCCGGACCGACGTAGCATCCGGCACGAACGATGACATCGCCGATCAGCACGGCGGCGGGATGAACAAATGCGGCGGGATCGACGACCGGCGTGACGCCGTTGATCGAATAGACAGTGAGGTCCACGGTGACCGCGTTTTCGCTGGTGGCCCGATGTTACCGCAGCGCGGGTGACAGCAGTAACTAAGACTGTTCCGATGCCCTTTCGGAGCGTTCGCGTCTAGCCTCGCGCGCATCGAGCGCTCGCCGCAGGATTTCGCCCGGCGTTTCGGTGGTCAGATCTTTGTCGAGCTCGAGCTCCACGCGCTGCCGCAGCGGCTTCGAAAACGCGTTCCGCAACTGTCCAAGCAACGCCGGCGCAGCAACCAGCCAAAGTCGTTCGAAGCGTTGTTCACTCCGGGCATGATCGAGAAATTCGCGCAAGTCGATCACAAAACGATCAGTCTCGTGTTCAGCTAACGATTCGCTCGCAGTTGCGCTGTGTGCTTGTTCGCGCTCGCCCTTGCCGTAAAAGCGCCCCGCGGCATCGCTGTCGAGATCCCGCTCGTGCGCCCGCCCAGCAGGATTGACAAACGCAGCGCGCTCGATCGGTTGATCGCGCGCCGACTGTATTTCGAGAATGCGGGCGCGGGTTCGATTCGCTACGAGTAACCAGGTGATGCTCATTGGTGCACCTCCATCTCATTGCGACATGCGCAACGCCGAAGTGGTTCCCGGTGCCGGCCCCTTAGGCCAGCCATCGGCGCGCGTTCTCGAACATCCGAAACCATGGCGAGGTTTCGCCCCACTCGTCGGGATGCCAGGACATCTGCGCGGTACGCCATACGCGCTCAGGGTGCGGCATCAGAATCGTGCAGCGGCCGTCAACCGTCGTAAGCCCGGTGATGCCATGCGGCGATCCATTTGGATTGTATGGATACGTCTCGGTCGCGCTGCCGCGATGGTCGATAAACCCTAACGCGACAAAAGGCTGTGCTGCTTGCAAATGCGTTGAGTCGCGAAATTCCGCCAGGCCTTCGCCGTGGGCCAGCGCCAGGGGAATGCGGCTCCCTTCCATGCCGCTGAAGAACAGCGACGGCGAACGACGCACTTCGAGCAGCACGAAGCGCGCTTCGAATTGCTCGGACGCATTGCGCACGAAATGCGGCCAATGATCGGCACCGGGCACGAGCTCGCGCAGATTGCCCATCATCTGACAGCCGTTGCAAACACCCAGTGCGAACGAGTCAGGCCGTGCAAAAAATGCGGCGAAATCGTCGCGTAGACGAGTATTGAACAGGATCGATTTTGCCCACCCCTCGCCCGCTCCAAGCACGTCGCCATACGAAAAGCCGCCGCCGGCCGCGAACCCTTTGAACTCGGCAAGCGATCGTCGTCCATGCACGAGATCCGTCATGTGCACGTCGAATGCATCGAAGCCGGCGCGATCGAACGCCGCCGCCATTTCCACCTGACCGTTGACGCCTTGCTCGCGCAGGATGGCGACCGCGGGGCGCGCACCCGCCGCAACGTACGGCGCAGCGATTCTTTGGTTCGGATCGAACGTCAGATACGGCGAGAGTCCGGGATCGCGCTCATCGAGCAACCGTTCGTATTCGCTATCGGCCGACCGCGGATTGTCACGCAATCGCTGCATCGCATGCGTCGTTCTCGACCAGGCGCGATGCAGATCAACGCGCCGCTCGTCGAAAACAATGCGATCACCCTTCGTGATTCGAATGTTTTCGCCCTGCACGGGCTCGGCAATCACCCGAGCGCGGATTCCGCGCGCCACCGCCGCCGCGATAAGTGCGTCCGCCATGACTCGTTGCACCTGAACGACCGCGCCGAGCTCTTCAGCGAACAGGTCCGGCAGCGGATCGGCATTGTCATCGAGGCGAATGTCGACACCGCACCGCGACGCAAAAACTGTTTCGGCGATCGTCGCGAACAGTCCGCCGTCCGAAATGTCGTGATAGGCGATCAGATTGCCATCGACATGCCACTGGCGCACGAGCGCAAAGAATGCGGACAACCGCTGCGGATCGTCGAGGTCCGGTGTCTCGTTGCCGATCTGACCATATGTCTGCGCCAATGCGGAGCCGCCGAGCCGGCGTTTACCATTCGCCAGATCGAGCCATACCAGCGTGGTATCGCCGCGATCGAACCGCAACAACGGCGTCAATGTGCGCCGCGCATCGGCTACGGGCGCGAACGCCGAAACGATCAATGAGACGGTCGCTGTCACGGCTTTTTCGACCCCGCCGTCGCGCCACGTCGTTCGCATTGACAGCGAATCCTTGCCGACAGGGATCGCGATGCCGATCGGCACGCAAAGGTCGAGCGCAACGGCACGTACCGTGTCGTAAAGCGCCGCATCGTCGCCCACATGTCCAGCGGCCGCCATCCAATTCGCGGAGAGTTTGATATCGCCGAGCGTTCCCACGTCGGCGGCCGCGATATTCGTAATGGCTTCGGCAACCGCCATCCGACCCG
>DASPYC010000593.1:0-1858 GCA_035636955.1 Casimicrobiaceae bacterium | reverse complement strand
TCGTGTCCCGCAAGTAGAAAACGCGAATGCCCGAGGTCGCGCATCAGCTCGACCATGTCTTGTGCCATTGCACGCTTCGAATACGCGACGTGTTGCGGATCGCTCACGGGCTTCGACGAATCGCCATACCCGCGAAGGTCGGCGCAAACAACGGTGAACCGATGCGCAAGCGCCGGCGCAATCTTGTGCCAGATCGCATGCGTCTGCGGATATCCGTGCAGCAACAGCAACGGCGGTCCGGAACCGCCGACGGCGCAACGAATCTCGGCGCCCGACGTCTGAATTCGAAGCGTCGTGAAACCGGGGAAGAGATTCGATTCGGCCATCGACTCAATCGATCCTTGCGCCTGACTTCTTCACCACCTCCGCCCATTTGACCACTTCTGTTTTCACCAGTGCGGCGAATTCTTCCGAGGTGTTCCCGACCGGCTCGGCACCGAGGCCGATCAGTTTCTCCTTCACATCCGGCATGTTGATGATTTTCACGATCTCGGCGTTCAAGCGTTTGACGATCGCGGGCGGCGTACCGGCGGGCGCAAACACGCCCTGCCACGATCCGATTTCGTAACCGGCAAGTCCCGATTCGGACAGCGTCGGAACGTCGGGTGCCACTGCCGAGCGTTTTGCCGTCGTCACGGCAAGCGCACGCAGCTTGCCGCCTTTGGCGAGCGGCCACGCGGTCGTGATGTTGTCGAACGTCATCGCGACCTGGCCGCCGACCACATCCTGAAGGGCAGGGGGACTCCCCTTGTACGGAATGTGCTGCATGTCGACGCCGGCCATGCTCTTGAAGAGCTCGCCCGATAAATGCTGCGACGTCCCGTTGCCGCTCGACGCGAATGAGTACTTGCCGGGATTGGCCTTCAACAGCGTGATCAATTCCGTAACATTTTTCGCCGGAATGTCCGGATTAACGACGAGAAGGTTCGGGAGCCGCACGATCAGCGTGATTGGAACAAAATCCTTGACCGGATCGTAGGGCAAGCTTTTGTACAACGACGCATTGATCGCATGCGTGCTAATCGTCCCGCCCATGATCGTGTAGCCATCCGGCGGCGCCTTCGCGGTGAATTCTGCGCCGACGCCTCCGCCCGCGCCCGGCTTGTTCTCGACGATGACCGGTTGGCCCAGCGCGACCGTCAGCTTTTCGCCGATCGTGCGCGCAAGGATGTCGGTCGTGCCGCCCGGCGCAAAGGGCACGATCCACTTGATCGGCTTTGCAGGCCATGTCTGCGCGACCGCAAACGTTGAGAGCGCGAATGCAACTACGCCGAGAAGGCGTGCAATTCGTTTCACCGATTTTCCTCCGTTGTTTTTCTCGGTCACGCGATCATTGCGCTCGCGCGCTCGCGATCGATGCCGACCGATTGTGCCGCCGACATAAGATCCGACCACGTCGTATCGTCGATCGGGATGCCGCCCGCAAGCCTCTGCTTGCGCGTCGCGCGCTCGACGTCGCCCGGCGCCTTGACCGGCTCACCCGGCTTCGCAGGCGGCGAAGCTTTTACGAACTCGATGAAGCGCGCCGCCTCGTGCGCAACGCCGCCGCTCGCATCATAAACAGCCGGTGCAACGAAAATCGACAGCATGTTGTTGCGCAAAACCGTGTCCTCGGGATCCGAGCTCTTGCCCGTCGTGATGGCGCCGGCCAAAAGATCGGTCACGATGGAGAGTCCCGAGCCTTTGTGCGCGCCGATCGTCAAGAGCGCGCCGCCCGCGTAGAAGTCGCGCGGATCGGTTGTCGGCTCGCCGTCCTTGTCGACGATCCAACCGTCCGGCACCGATTCGCCCTTGTTCACTGCGACCATCAATTTACCTTCGGCAACCGTCGACGTCGTGATGTCGAGAATTACCGGAT
>DASPYC010000592.1:0-2344 GCA_035636955.1 Casimicrobiaceae bacterium | reverse complement strand
GCTGGAAGCGGGTCGCGATTTGCAGGTTGCTCGGTCGACGCTCGACCGCAACGAGTTCGTGTTCGACGTGCAGGGTCACTTTGTCAATCCGACGGGCGCGTGGACGAAGGCATTGCCGCCCGGGGCGCAGCCGCTGCGCTTCACCGAGCTCAAAGGCTGCGCCGCCGCCACGGCGCCGGGACTCGGCTATCTGCAATGTCTCGGTTCCGACGAATTCATCAAGGACATCTTCCTCGATTCGGATACCGATTTGATCGTGCTGTCGTTCGTCCCTTCAACGCGGAAAGATGAACCGCTGACGATCGAGGAAGCTCAAGCGACCGCCGACATCGTCGAGAAGATGGAAGGAACGCATCGCGTGCTGTTGCACGGGCGCGTGAACCCCAATCAGACCGGTGATCTCGAAGGCATGGATATGTTGGCGGAGCGCTATCCGATCGCCGCATGGAAGACCTATACGCAATGGGGACCTGACGGAAAGGGCTTCTTCCTCGACGACGATGTCGGCATTGCGTTCATCGAGAAAGCACGGAAGCTCGGCGTCCGGAATATCGCGGTTCACAAGGGTCTGCCGTTTGGGCCGCAGTCCTATGAGCACTCGACGTGCCTCGACGTTGGGCGCGTCGCCAAGCGCTTCGCGGACGTCAACTTTTTGATCTATCACTCCGGCTTTGTCGCCGGCGCAACCGAAGGTCCCTACGATCCAAAGCGCCGCGACGGGATCGACGCGCTGTGCACGAGTCTGCGCGAAAACGGCATTGCGCCTGGCAGTAACGTCTACGCCGAGCTTGGATCGACGTGGCGCTTTCTGATGCGCGATCCCGACGCTGCAGCGCACGCGCTCGGCAAACTATTCTTGTATGTAGGGCAAGACAATGTGCTGTGGGGCACCGATTCGATCTGGTACGGCTCGCCGCAGGACCAGATCCAGGCGTTTCGCACGTTCCAGATCTCCGACGCGCTCGCCGAGAAGTACGGCTACTCGCGGATCACGCCCGCGTTGCGCGCGAAGGTATTTGGCCGCAACGCCGTCAAGATCTACAAGGTGAAAGACGATGTGTTGAAAAAGCATTTGCCCCGCGACCGCGTCGCGCAGGAACGCATCGATTATCGCGATCGCGCGGATCCGAGCTTTCTTACCCACGGTCCGAAGACGCGCCGCGAATTTCTCGCGCTGAAGGCGCGCGAGGGAAACGCCGGATAGAACTTGTTCAGCGCTTTTTGCCGACGATTTCGTCTGCGGCGCGACGAAGGATTTCCGCGACCCGGTTCTGCTCGTCGGTGTCCGCGTCGAACCTCGAGACGAGGGCTGCGCGCAGCACCCGTCGCGCCTCGTTCAACGCTTTCCCGAATCCATGGCGCGGCGCCGAATCATGATCTGTGGCAACCGAAGCGTCGTCGCCTTCGAACGCGCGCCGAACATGCTCCATCTTGCTACCGATCCATCGCAGTTGCGCAAAGATCGCTTCTGCGAATGCGCGTCGCTCGTCGAGATGCCGCCGGCCATCGTCGGTGATCCGATAGAGCTTCTTCGCGCCTTCGGCTTCGACGACGGCATAGCCAAGCTCTTCGAGATAGGTGAGCGCGGGGTACACCATGCCCGGACTTGGGCTGTAAAAGCCGCCCGAGCGCTCCTCGAGCGCCTTGATGATTTCATAACCGTGACGTGGCTTTTCTTCAAGGAGCGCCAGGATCACGAGCTGCAGATCGTCGCTGCCCAGCTTGCGCCCGGCCCGAAAACCGTGAACGCCTCGTCCGCCGCGGCCGGCCATACCGCCAAAGAACCCAAAAGGACGCCCGCCAACCCGAGGACCGCAATGCCGCGCTTCTCCAAACCATCGAGCAAATCCATGATGCATTAGAATCTCCGCTAGCTATCGAAAAACATATCGTAAGATATAAAAAATGCAAGGTCAAGCTCTGGCTGTAAACCGGCCGGACGTTGGCCCGGAATCACAAACAGGAGATGATTAGTGAACCCGGCACGCGAAGGTTCGATCGATGAAATACAAGGACTACTACGCGACCCTCGGCGTCGAACGCGGCGCCACTGACGACCAAATCAAGAAGGCGTACCGGAAGCTCGCGCGCAAATATCATCCCGACGTATCGAAGGAGGCGAACGCCGAAGAGAAATTCAAGGAAGTCGGCGAAGCGTATGAAACACTGAAGGACCCGGAAAAACGGGCGGCCTACGACCAGCTCGGTCGCCATTCCACCGGCGAGGAGTTCCGGCCGCCGCCCGATTGGCAACAGTCTTTCGGCGGCGCGCAGTTCTCGTTCGACGATCTCGACCTGGCTGATCTTTTTGCCGGACTCGCCGGACGCCAACGGACGAGTCGAA
>DASPYC010000591.1:0-15538 GCA_035636955.1 Casimicrobiaceae bacterium | reverse complement strand
AACGGCACCTACGTCTTCGATTACAAGCAAACGTCGTTCGATGGAACGCAATTAGTGAGCTACGCCGGTAAACGCGGCGTCTTGGACGGCGCGATCGCACGCTGGCGACATTACGCGCAGCTTAACTGGACGAAGGGCCCGTGGGGTGCGACGCTGGCGAACACTTACCAGACTGGCTACAGCGAGCCCGACCTTACGACCTGCGATGACGAAGGTCTCAACTGCGCAGGAAACCGGCGCGTCGGCTCGTATTCGATCTGGGATCTGCAAGGCCGCTACACAGGGTTCCAGGCCCTCACGCTGACGCTCGGGATACGCAACTTGGCCGATACGCGACCGCCGGTCTCGAACCAGAGCTTCGACTTCCAGGTGGGTTACGACCCGAGTTACGCCGACCCGCGCGGAAGGACGTATTACGCCGCGATCCGCTACGCATTCAAATAGGGAATCGGCCCGCGATGAAGGGCGAATTCCTACTGCTCGGGTGCGATGATTCCCAGTCGCTGATACGTTGAGCGGAGCGCTCCACGTATTGTCGGCAAGTGCCGCCAAAACCAGCCGGCAGCCAACATCGCGATGACACCGTTGATCGCAAATGCCGCCGGCGCCGACAATCGGTCGGCAAGCGCCCCGGCCGCCAGATTGCCGAGCGGCGCAACGCCCAGAAAGGCGAGCGTGTAGAAACCCGCGACGCGCCCGCGCAATGAATCGTCGACGATCGTTTGCAGAATCGTGTTTGCCGACGCGGCAGCGAGAATCACACCGCCACCGACGGCTACCATCAGGACCAGGGCAATGGGAAACACGCTCATGTAAGCAAACGCTGCGAGCGCCACGCCACAGATCATCGCGGACCCCGCGATAACGCGCCCCAGGCCGCGAATGTTTTCCCGACTCGCGAGATAGGCAGTCGAAATCAACGCACCGCTTCCCGCCGCTGCCAATAGAAATCCCAGTGTGTGAGGGCCGCCGCCGTAAACGTCCTTGGCGAAAATCGGCATCAGCGACGAATACGGTGCGATTGTCCAGGCCAACACGGCGACCAGCAACAGCAACGCTCGCGCAGGCGCGAATTGCGATACGTACCGAAACCCTTCGACCCAGCTCGACCACCAGCCGCTCGCACGCGCAGCCGGCCCCGGCTCGCGCGGAAAATGCATTCGCGCCACAGCGAAGATGACAGCGACAAACGAGAGTGCATTGAGCCCGAAGCACACGGCTTCACTGACGACGGCAAGGAGCAGACCCGCGAGCGCGGGTCCGACAACACGCGCCGCATTGACCATAAATGAGTTCAGCGCGATCGCGTTGGGCAGATCCGCCCGGTCTTCGACGAGATAGACGTACAACGATTGCCGAACCGGTATATCGAACGCGCTGACAGTGCCGAGCCATAGCGCAAGCGCGATCAGATGCCACACCTGCACTTGATCGAGCGCGGTGAGTACAGCCAGCACGATCGCCTGCGCGAGCATCAGCGATTGTGTGAGATACAGCGCGCGACGACGACGCACGCGATCGGCGAGAACGCCCGCCCAGGTACCGAATAGGAGGATGCCAACGTTCGCGCAGAACGCGACAACGCCGAGGAGCCATGCGGAGCCGGTCAGCCGATACGTGAGCCACCCCATCGCGACCTGTTGCAGCCAGGTTCCCATCATCGACAGGCCCTGACCAATGAAGAACAGCCGGAAATTACGGTGCTTGAGCGCGCGAAACGTGCGGTAGACCGAGATGGCCAACACTAATCATCAGCCCGATTCGCGCCGCCGGGCCGTCCCAAGGCGCGAATTACTCCCCTCTGGGGGGCAGCGAAAGCGGCGACCGCCGCGAGCGTGGGGGTTCAATGCGAAAGTCTCGCGCGCTGCGCATCCAACTTTTGCAGCGTGGCTTCAAATCCCGCGAGCCGGGCGCGCTCCTGCTCGACGACGCGGGCCGGCGCTCGCGCGACGAAACCATCGTTCGCGAGCTTTGCTTTGGCTTTGGCGACCTCGCCGCTGAGGCGAGCGCGTTCCTTGTCAATACGCTCGCGTTCCGCATCAGCATCCACTTCGATATGCAGCATCAACCGGTAATCACCAACGATTTCGACCGGTGCATCGGTTGCCGGCAGCTCCGCAACGATCTCGACAGTCGAAAGCCTCGCCAGCGCAGTCAAATACGGCGCGAATTTCGCGAGCATCGATGCGTTGCCCATCGCAAACAGCGGCACTTTTTGCGCCGGCGAAAGTCCCATTTCGCTGCGCAGCGCACGACAGGCGTTGACAAGCCCCTTAAGGAGGGTCATCTCTGCATCTGCCGTCGCATCGATCCGTTCAGCGTTTGCGCGCGGGAATGGCTGCAACGAAATCGTTTCGCCTTTCTTGCCCGCAAGCGGCGCGACCGTCTGCCACAGCTCTTCGGTGATGAACGGCATCATCGGATGTGCGAGACGTAATGTCGCCTCCAGCTCGCGGACGAGCATCGACCGCGTGCCACGCGCCGCGGCCGCGTCACCGTCGGCCTCCGCACGCTGCAACTGCACCTTGGCGAGCTCGACATACCAGTCGCAATACTCGTCCCAGACAAACTCGTAGAGCGCGCGTGCTGCGAGGTCGAACCGATAGTTGTCGAGGTTCTCCGCGATCTCGCCTTTCGCCTTTTGCAGACGACCGAGCAGCCAGCGGTCGACGAACGTGTAGGTTTTCGGCGCCGCGTCATCCTGACCGATGTCCTTTCCGGCGACGTTCATCAACACGAATCGCGTTGCATTCCATAGCTTGTTGCAAAAGTTGCGATAACCGTCGCAACGGTTGAGATCGAAATTCAGCGTCCGATTGAACGTTGCGAGCGACACAAATGTGAAGCGCAGCGCGTCGGCGCCGAACGATGGGATTCCCGTCGGATATTGCTTGCGCGTACGCTTGGCGATTGTCTCGGCTTGGCGCGGATCCATCAAGTTCGACGTCTGCTTGGCGACGAGCGCCTCGACGTCAATGCCGTCGATTAGATCAAGTGGGTCGAGCACGTTGCCTTTCGACTTGGACATCTTGCGGCCCTGCTCGTCGCGGACGATCGCATTGATGTAGACGTCGTAGAACGGTACGCGACCCAGAAAATAGGTCGTCGTCATGATCATCCGCGCGACCCAGAAGAAAATGATGTCGAAGCCCGTGACCAGCACCGACGATGGCAGAAATGTCCGCAGTTCCTTCGTGTCGGCGGGCCAGCCGAGCGTCGAATGGCACCACAGCGCCGACGAGAACCATGTGTCGAGCACGTCCTCATCGCGGGTGAGGCTCGTCGGATCGCGCCCGAGTTGGGCCCGCGCTTTCCCGCGCGCTTCGGTTTCGCTGCGGGCGACGTGAATGTTGCCGGCGTCGTCGTACCACGCGGGAATCCGATGGCCCCACCACAGTTGCCGCGAGATGCACCAGTCCTGGATGTTGTCCATCCAACGCCGATACCACGCGAGCCACTCGGCGGGAACAAACGTGACTCTCTCGCCCGCGCCCGGCGCGCCGCTCGGCAACCCGTCAACGACCGCGGCGAGGCAGATGTCCTGAATCGTCTTGCCGGGAAAGAACGGATGCGAGGCCGGCGCGGGTTTCGTCATCGCGACGAACCACTGGTCAGTCAGCATCGGCTCGACGACTTCGTTGGTCCGGCCGCAGCGCGGGATCACCATGTTGTGCGGCTTCTCCGACATGACGAATCCAAGAGCGCGCAAATCAGCTAGCACGGCTTTTCGAGCGACGTAACGATCGAGACCCCGATATTTCGCCGGTGCGTTCTCGTTCACTTTCGCTTCGAGGTCGAAAATCGACAACGCGGGCAAGCCGTGTCGTTGCGCGATCTGCCAGTCGTTGAAATCATGCGCCGGCGTGATCTTCACGGCGCCGGTGCCGAACTCGCGATCGACCTGTGTGTCGGCGACGATCGGTATCGTGCGATCGGTCAACGGCAACGCGACTTGCTTGCCCACGTAAGCCTTGTAGCGCTCGTCGTCGGGATTCACGGCGACGGCAGTGTCGCCTAACATCGTTTCGGGTCGCGTTGTCGCAACGACAACCCACCCGGAATTCTCATTTCCGTTATCGGCGAGCGGGTAGCGGATCTCCCAGATCGTCCCGAGCTCCTCCTCGTTGTCGACCTCGAGATCGGACACGGCCGTGCCGAGCTTCGGATCCCAATTGACGAGCCGCTTGCCGCGATAGATCAGCCCATCTTCATACAAGCGCACGAACGTCTCGATGACCGCCGCGGACAGGCCTTCGTCCATCGTGAACCGCTCGCGCGACCAATCGACCGACGCACCGAGGCGGCGCATCTGACGCGTTATCGTCGATCCCGATTCCTCTTTCCACGCCCAGACGCGCTCGATGAACTTTTCGCGGCCGAGATCGTGGCGCGTTTGGCCCGCTGCGCGCAGTTGCTGCTCGACGATGATCTGCGTGGCGATGCCGGCGTGATCGGTGCCCGCCTGCCATAACGTGTTGTCGCCGCGCATCCGGTGATAGCGAATCAGCACGTCCATCAACGTCTGCTGGAACGCGTGCCCCATGTGCAGCGTTCCCGTGACGTTGGGCGGCGGCAGCTGGATGCAATACGGGGGGGCGCTGGGCGCGTACGTCGGCTTGAACCAGCCGCGCGATTCCCACAGCGGATACCACTTCGCCTCGATCGCGTGCGGCTCGAAACTTTTGGCGAGTTCCATCAATTGCGCGATGCCGCGCTGGCCCCAAAAAACCGTGAATTATATCGCTTCGATCGCAGCTTCCGACCGTCGCCGCTCGACGCTTCGACCGATCGCGCAGGACAATGCGTCGAGCTTGTCCATTAGCGTCGCAAATTCCGTCGGCGTCAGCGCCTGATCGGCGTCGCACCACGCTTCCGGCGGACAGGGATGAACCTCGATCAGCAATGCATCGGCGCCCGCTGCGACACCCGCGCACGACAATGCCGGCACCATCCACGCTTTTCCGCCTGCGTGTGAAGGATCGACGATCACGGGCAAATGCGTTTCGCGTTTCAACACGGCGATCGCCGTGACGTCGAGCACATTGCGATAGGCAGTCTCGAACGTGCGAATGCCCCTCTCGCACAGCATGATCTTGTGGTTGCCGCCGGCGGCGATGTACTCCGCCGCCATCAGCCATTCGCTGATCGTCGCGCTCATGCCGCGCTTCAGGATGACGGGCACGTCGACGCGCCCCACTTCTTTCAGCAGGTCGAAATTCTGCATGTTTCGAGTGCCGATTTGAATGACGTCGACACGATGTTCAAGGAACGCGTCGAGCATACGCACGTCCATCAGCTCGGTGACGATTGGAAGGCTGTGCCGCCCCGCTGCGTTGCGCAGCATCGTCAATCCTTCGACACCTTTGCCTTGAAACGCGTAAGGACTCGTCCGCGGCTTGAAGGCCCCGCCGCGCATCAACCGTGCGCCTGCCGCTGCAACGCCGTCTGCAGCGGCGTCCATTTGCGGCTGCGTCTCGACAGAGCATGGGCCAGCGATCACCTGAACGGCGTTGCCGCCAATGGCCACACCATTGACGTTGACGATCGTGCTGGCCTTGTGCCACTCGCGCGCAACGAGCTTGTAGGGCTTCAGAATGTGCATCGATTGTTCGACACCGGGCAGCGGGTCGAACATTTCCGGATCGAGCTTGCGCTCGTCGCCGATCGCACCGATCAGCGTGCGCTCGGTTCCGCGCGAGATGTGCACCTCCAAACCGGCGGCTCGTATCCTGGCTTCGACGGCGGCGATTTCGGCATCGCCGGCATCGGGTTCCATCACGATGATCATCTGTCGCTCCTTCGCTCATCCGTTGCAAAAAAATCGGGCGGCCTTTTTGGGCCGCCCGCTTCGTCCTTTTTTGCCGTTCTTTGCTTTCGATGCCTACGGCCGCGCGCGCCCCTCGATGTGATCCCGATAAAAATAGGCGTACGCGAACGCAATCGCGCATTGCAACCATCGATCGACCAAGCGGAATGCTGTGTTCATTTCTCTCAGCATATCACGATTGCGGGCGTAATTGTTTCCCAAACCACCTCCCCTTCGCCTTGCCCGCCATGCTCATCGCGAGCTCTCGCGCCATTTTTCAATCTCGCGCTCGATTGCCTCCGCTACGTATGCGCGGAGCAGTTGACCGACGTGCTGATTGATCGCGGCGACGAGATCTGCGCTCGCGCGATCGACGATCGGCTGCAGCCGCTGGTTCAGCTGATCCTTGAGGCCGGTATCGGTGAAGATGTCGATTCGCTGCAGCACCTGCATGCGAATGTCTTCGGCGAGTGCATTCCACTTGGCCGAATCATCGGCAATCGGAGCAGGCTCGACCATCATCGGCGGTGCGTCGATGGGCGGCGATTGCGGAAGCGGCTCCGCGATCGGCGCCTCAACGGCCGCGAGGGTTTCCAGCGGCTCGAACTTCCCCGTCTCGACGGGTGGCGCTTCCGTCGCGAGCGTCGTAGCGGAAGGCTCGGCATCTTCAAGCGACGCATCGTCCGTCTCGCGCCATATCGCGAGCTCATCGTCGAGCGATTGTGCCAATGGAACGGAAGGCGTATCAAAGTCTTCGACGGCTTCGGTCAGCATCGGAATATCATCAAGCGACGTCGGTGCGTGTCGCATATCGACTGCTGCATCGCCGACGACACCGTCGCGCGCGGCCGGCACGCTGTCGGTGAGCGTCGGAATATCGTCGCTCATGAGCGCGGCGCGCTCGCGCTGCATCAGCGCTTCCGCTTGCTCGAGCAGCTCGCGTGCTGTCGGCATTTGCGTCACGCTCGCTCTTCGAGATTGTGGGTGCGCAGCTCATAGCCGCGCTCGCGGTAGAAGCGAAAGCGTTCGCGTCCGGCGGCTGCGTCCGCTTCGTCCTTGCCGACGATTTCGGCCAAGCGTTCGAAACGGCTGAAGAATGGCGGCGGCGCCGGATTGAGGTTTACGAGAACGGCGCAAGGACCGTTGTGCAGAGGGAGCTCATCGATCCAGATCGGCGTCTCGGCGGCAAGCGCGCTGTCCATCCGACAGTGCGGGAGGAAAGACAACGCCGTTTGCAGCCACAGCAATCGATCGAGCGCATCCGTTGTCGCGCGGTCGGGCGTCAGCACGCGGACGCTGCCGCGGGCCGCGTAGGCTTTTGCGACGATCCTCGCCGCAACCGCAAGCCGGTCGGGGACATGCGTATAGAAATCGATCGTCGTCATCGCTTCGCGCGCTACTGCGTGGGCGCATTGCCCTCCTGCGAAAGCAGCCAGGTTGCGAGCAGAGGAACGGGGCGTCCCGTTGCGCCCTTGTCCTTGCCTTCCTTCCACGCGATGCCGGCAATGTCGAGATGCGCCCAATCGTATCGTTTCGCGAATCGCGACAAGAAACAGGCGGCCGTGATACTGCCGCCCGCGCGTCCAGCGACATTGGCGAAATCGGCGAAATTGCTGTTCAAGCCTTCCTGGTAGTCCTCCCATAGCGGCATCTGCCACGCCCGGTCGTAGGCGTCGTCTCCTGCCGCAACCAATGCGCGCGCAAGCGCGTCGTTGTTGCTGAAAACGCCGCAGGCGACATGGCCGAGCGCGACCACCATCGCGCCGGTCAGCGTTGCGATATCGACGACTGCCTCGGGCTCGTAGCGTTCGGCATAGGTGAGCGCATCGGCGAGGATCAGCCGGCCTTCGGCGTCGGTGTTCAGCACCTCGACGGTTTGTCCCGACATGCTCTTGACGATATCGCCGGGTTTGGTCGCCCGCCCCGACGGCAGGTTTTCGCAAGCAGGAATCAGTCCCACGACGTTCAGCTTGGACTTGAGCTCGGCGACGGTTCGAAATACGCCGAGCACCGACGCGGCGCCGCACATGTCGTACTTCATGTGATCCATATCGGTCGCCGGCTTGATCGAGATGCCGCCGCTGTCGAACGTGATGCCCTTACCGACGAGGACGAACGGCCGCTGCTTTCGCACCGCCTGGTCGTATTCCATGATGATGAAGCGCGGCGGCTGTTCGCTACCGTTCGTGACAGACAAGAACGACCCCATGCCGAGGTCCTCGAGCTCCTTACGCTCGAGTACCCGGACCTTGACGTCGGGAAATTCGCGGGCGAGCTCGAGGGCCCGCTCGGCCAGGTAGGTCGGTGTACAGACGTTGCCGGGCAGATTGCCAAGATCGCGGGCGAAGTCCATGCCGTGCGCGATCGCAAGTCCACGCGCAGTGGCTGCCTCGCCGTCGGATAAATCCGACCGCTGGGGAACCGATAACGTGAGTTTACGAAGCGGCCGCCGCACTTCGGCGGGCTCGCTCTTCATTTGCTCGAAACGGTAGACCGCTTCCATCGCGACGATGACGGCGTGCTCGACTCGCCAGGCCACTTCGCGGCGCTTGACCTTTTCCTCGGTCAGATAGATGACCGCTTCATAGGAGCCCGTCTCGTTCAGAAGCGTGACAGCTGTGCGAACCGCCGTGCGGAATTCCTTGTCGCGAAAATCGCGCTCTTTGCCAAGCCCGATGAGCAGTACGCGGTCGGCAAGTGTGCCGCGAACGTTGTGTAGCAGGAGCGTCGATCCGAGCTTTCCCTCCATGTCACCGCGCCGGATGATCTCGCTGATGTACCCGTTCGACGCCCGATCGATCAATTCGGCGGACAACGACAGCTTGCGGTTATCGAACACGCCGACGACGACGCATGCGCTCCGCTGTTTCTCGGGGCTGCCGCTTTTTATGGTAAATTCCATTGCGTTTCCTCGTTGTCCTTGTTGTCGTTTCTTACCTGTACGCCAAGGTCCTGCTCATTATTGGCAAATCGAGGCAAAAAAGTCAAAAATTTCCCGCCGTCATGATTTTTCGGCGTAGCCTCGTCCGTGAGCTGACTGCAACAACGATCGGGTTGTTTCTGGTCCTGCTGGCGATCCTTTTCACCAATTTGGTCCTGCGGATCCTCGCGCGTGCCGCCGGCGGTGCGGTCGCCCCCGAGGGCGTGTTGCCATTGCTTGGCTTCGCGACCTTGTTTTATCTGAACATTTTGCTATCGGTTGCATTGTTTCTGACGGTATTAATGACGTTATCCCGCTGGTACCGCGATAGCGAGATGATCGTCTGGTTTACGTCGGGGCAATCGCTGACCGCCTGTTTGCTCCCAATCATCCTGTTTGCCGCGCCGTTCCTGGTCGCGATCGTGCTGCTGTCGCTTTATTTATCGCCTTGGGCGGAACAGCGACGGCTCGAATACGAACGCCAGCTCGAGTCGCGCGACGAGATCGTGCTGATCACGCCGGGACTTTTTCGCGAATTTCCACGCGCCAATCTTGTTGCGTTCGTCGAATCGATCAACCCGTTCGACAGCACGATTCGCAACGTTTTTCTGCATTCCGTCGATGCCGACGTCGACGCGACAACCGTTGCCGCGCGCGGTCGTCTGGAAGAGGCGCCGAACGGCGATCGCTTCGTCGTGCTGGAAAATGGCCGCCGCTACGAAGGAAAGCCGGGAACGCCCGAATACCGCGTAATCGAATTTGAAAAGCTCGGCCGGCGCATCGAACCGGCCGAATTACGTGAGCTTCCCATATCGACGAAGGCGATGCCGACGGGGGCGCTCGCGTTCGTCGACGGCCGAGTCGAACGCGCCGAGCTGTTCTGGCGCATCTCCGTGCCGGTTTCCGCGCTGGTGCTGACGTTGATCGCCATTCCGCTTTCGTACGTCAATCCGCGCGTCGGGCGCTCGGCGAATCTGGTCGCCGCGGCGTTTCTGTACATGCTCTACAGCAACTGTCTCAACATCGTGCAAAGTCTGATCGCCCAGGGCAAGGTCGATTTCTGGGCCGGCCTGCTGCTGCCTCACCTGATTGCACTGCTTGTCGTCGTGATCCTCTTTCGCCATCAGCTTTCGGTCACCGGTCTCTTCGGACGCGCACCGCGTGCGTCGCCGGCGGGCACGTCCGCCTGAGCCAAGCGATGCGAACACTGAAGCGCTACATCGGTCGCGAAGTGCTGCTGGCAACGATGCTTATTTTCGCGGCGCTCCTGATGCTGTTCGCGTTCTTCGATCTGATTCACGAGCTGGGTGACGTCGGCCGCGGCGGCTACACGATCTCGGCGGCCTTGCTCTACGTCGCATTGCATTTGCCCGGCCGGCTCTACGAATTGTTTCCCGTTGCCGCGTTGATCGGAACGCTGTTCGCGATCGCACAGCTCGTTGCCAATTCCGAATACACGGTGATGCGAGCATCCGGGATGTCGCTCGTCCAGCTCGGCTGGGCCGTGCTTCGTGTGGGCATTCCGCTTGCGGCGGCGACATTCTTGGCAGGCGAGTATGTCGCCCCGCCTGCCGAGCGCCTGGCCCAGACGGTGCGCGCTGTCTCGGTAGGGGACACCTCGCGCGTCGTATCACAACAATTCCAGTCCGGCTTCTGGTTCAAGGAAGATCTGACGTTCGTCAACATTCGCACCGTGCTCGCAAACATGACGTTGTTGGGCATACGGATCTACGAATTCGACCGTGACTTGCGCTTGACGACGATACGGATGGCCGAATCGGGCCGCTTCGCCGGCGACGGCAAATGGCAGCTCGAAAATGTGAAGACGACCGAGATCGGCAGCGATGGCGCGAAGGTGTCGACTGTGCCTTCGATGATGTGGGCGACGGTGCTTCGTCCTTCGATCTTGAACGTCTACCAGATCGCGCCCGAACGGCTCGATCTGAACGCGTTATACGACAACATCCGCGTGCTCACGACGAACGCGCAAAAGACCTCTCGCTTCGAGATCGCGTTCTGGAACAAAGTGTTCTATCCCGCCGCCGTGCTGGTGATGATGGTGCTCGCGCTTCCATTCGCGCATTTTCAGCGCCGGCAAGGCGGCATCGGCTTTCGCATTTTCGCGGGAACGATGCTGGGGCTCACGTTCTTTCTGCTTGGGCGCCTGTTCTCCAATCTCGGGTTGCTGAACGATTGGCCGCCGTTGTTCTCGGCCGCATTTCCGCTCGTCGTTTTCGTTAGCGTTGCGGCAAGCATGTTGTGGTGGATCGAACGGCGATAGACGCATAGCCTTTATCAGACGAGACGGATGCAAGTAGCGATGAGGGACGTCTCCGAGCGCCGGTTCGATGCCGCTTCGTTGCGGACGTTCGTCGCGCGCATCTTGGAAACGGTCGGCATGCCGCTCGCCGATGCGGGCACCGTCGCTCAGCTGATGGTGAGCGCGGATCTGGGTGGGGCCGAGGGGCACGGCATATTCCGACTGCCGCAATACGTGCGTCGAATTTGCGCCGGCGGCATCAATCTCCATCCCAACATCCGTGTCGAGCGCGAGCGCGACGGCATGGCTCTCGTCGACGGCGACAACGGCATGGGCCATCTCGTGATGAAAACCGCGGCGGAGACCGCCATTGCGAAAGCGAAACATAGCGGCGTCGCATGGGTGGGCGTGCATCACGGCAACCATGCGGGTCCGGCATCCCTCTACGCGCGCATGCCGCTGGCGCACGACATGATCGGTCTCTATCTCGCGGTGGGAAACGCGAATCACCTGCCGCCTTGGGGAGGCATCGATATGCTGTTGTCGACCAATCCGATCGCCGTTGCCGTGCCGGCGTTGGAAGAGCCGCCGATCGTGCTGGACATGGCGTCAACCGTGGCGGCGTACGGAAAGGTGAAGACGAAGGCGCAGCGCGGCGAGCCGCTGCCGGAAGGATGGATGATCGACCGGTCCGGCAAGCCGCTCACCGACTCATCGCGCGCAGATGAGGGTTTCCTGCTGCCGATCGGCGGTTACAAGGGTTATGGCCTGGCACTGATTTTCGGTCTCCTTGCCGGAACGCTCAACGGCGCTGCGAATGGTCCGGAAACAATCGACTTCAACAAGGACGATCGCACGCCGACGAACACGGGACAGGCGATCGTCGCCATCTCTCTTGAAGCGTTCGGTGACATCGAGGCGTTCAAGCGCAGCGTCGATGCATTGACGAGAACGCTGCGCAACTCGCGGCGGCTTCCCGACGTGGATCGCATCTGGCTGCCCGGCGAACAAAGTCATGCGAAGCGAATCGCTTACGAGCGCGAAGGCATACCCGTCCGGCCGGCGTTGTTGCGTAAGCTGAACGAGCTCGCGGACCAGCTCGGTACCGCAACACTTTCCTGAATCAGGAGGAGATCGTATGCCCGCGTTCTATCGAATCCTCGGTGCGCTGGCGCTCTGCATGACGACGCAGAACGCATCGGCCCAAACGAACTATCCCAACAAACCCATTCACATGATCGTTCCGCTTGCGGCCGCGAGCGCCGTCGACAATGCCGCGCGGATCGTGACGCAGCGCATGTCGATCAACATGGGACAACAGATCGTCATCGAAAACATGCCGGGCGCGTCGGGGCTGATTGGCGCCGAGCGTGTGGCGAAGTCTGCACCTGATGGCTACACGATCGGCGGCTTCAACGACAGCATCATGACGATGCTGCCGAACCTATATCCCAAAATGCCGTGGGACATTGTCAAGGACTTCGAGCCCGTGTCGCTCGTTGCGACGGTGGAATGGGGACTCGTCGCCAACAACAACGCGCCCTATCGAAACGCAGGCGAACTGATCGCTGCCGCGAAAGCAGAACCCGGCAAGATCTTCTACGGGTCCGGCGGCAACGGCAGTCCCCAACACATCGCCATGGCGCTGTTCGCGTCAAATGCCGGCATCATGCTGACGCACGTGCCGTATAAAGGTGCGACGCAAGCCGCACTGGACGTCGCGAGTGGCCAAGTGCCGATAGCCTTCCAGGGACTCGCGACCGTTGCGTCACTCGTTCGCGGCGGCAAGCTCAAGTTGATCGGGGTGACAACGCCAGCGCGCTTGTCGCAGTTCCCGGACGTGCCGACCGTTGCCGAATCCGGCTTGCCGGGCTTCGAATTCAACTCGTGGTTCGCCGTCATGGCACCGGCGGGGACGCCAAGCGAGATCGTCACGCGCCTTAATGCCGAGATCGCGAAGGCGCTCGCTGATCCGGAAGTGCGCGAGAAGCTGACGGCGCAAGGACTCACGATCCGCGGCACCTCCGCGCAGGAGCTCGGCGCGGCGACGCGCGATCAGCTCGCCAAATATGCGCGACTGATCAGGCAGTCGAACATCACGCTCGAGTGACTAGAACTATCTCAAAATGGGCTGCGCGGCCCGATAGCTTTGTCGTGTCCTCGCTCGCCCCTCGTTGTACATATATGTACTATCTCGGGTCTCGCTGCGGGCCCTTACTTGGCGAATAAGGCTCTCGGGCCGCTCGCCGTGATTTTGAGATAAGTTCTACTACGTCGAACTGGTCGGCTTGGCTTTGCGACCGGGCGCGAGAGGCGGCGTATAACCGGAGACGCGGCACTGCAACGCGTCGATTCGCTTGCCTTTTTCGAAGCGGGTCAGCGTGCATGTGATGACGGCGCCCGTTGCCGCGAGGCCAGCGAGCCGCTGCCGCACCGTCGCCAGCGGCACGCCGGTCTCGTGCGCGATTTCCAAGTCAAGCCGCTGACCGTATTTCTTCAAGCACTGCAGGACGTCCATCATGAGAGGCCACTTTGCTCCGTCGGGACAACGGTTGCGAATTTGTGTCCGAGAGCGCCCTTCGTCACGAATTGCACGTGACCGTCGACGAGCGCGAACAACGTATGGTCTTTGCCGACGCCTACGTTGGTTCCCGGATGAATCAGAGTGCCGCGTTGGCGGGCAATGATGCCGCCGGCCCGAATGACCTCGCCGCCGTATACTTTGACGCCGAGCCGTTTGGGCTGCGAATCGCGGCCGTTGCGCGAGCTGCCGCCCGCCTTTTTGTGTGCCATGGTCGAAAGTCCTTTACGCTTATCCGGCGATGCTGTCGATGCGAAGCTCGGTGTAATTCTGGCGATGGCCCTGATGCTTCTGGTAATGCTTGCGGCGTCGCATTTTGAAAATCTTCACCTTCTCGCCGCGTCCCTGTGAAACAACAGTGGCTTTGACTGCCACGCCGGAAACGATCGGTTGACCTAGCCGGACGCTGTCGCCTTCGCCGACGATCATCAGGACTTGATCGAGCGTCACTTCCGCGCCGACGTCGGCCGGGATCCGTTCGATTTTCAGTTTTTCGCCCGGGGCGACCTTGTACTGCTTACCGCCGGTTTTTACGACCGCGTACATGGAGAAACTCCTGCCGGAAAGTTTAGCGTCGCCCCGCGCGAGCGTGCTTCGCGAAAAGTCTTGAATTATATCGCATTTTGTGCCGATCTGTCAAAAGGGACTGAGTCCCGAGCGCCCGCGGCCGGGACTCAGCGGTCGTACGGTGAAACTCCGATAAAATGACGAGTTCACTCCGCGCGGACCCGCGCGTTCGCGAATCGTTACAGGCCGAGCCTGCGCGCCCTCGCCGGCCATCTACCGCCTCCCCATCCACGTGCCCGCCCGCTTTCTCGAATCCGTCATCGGCGCCGACATGGCGGAGGTCGACAACGTTCTGCGCGAAAGTCTCGCGTCCGACGTCGCGCTGATCCGTCAGATCGCCGAATACATGATCAGCAGTGGCGGCAAGCGGCTACGGCCGAGTTTGCTGCTCCTCGCCGCCGGGGCGTGCGGTTATCGCGGCCGCGACCATTACACGCTCGCGGCGGTCATCGAGATGATCCATACGGCAACGCTGCTGCACGATGACGTCGTCGACGAGTCGAAGCTTCGGCGTGGCCATGCGACCGCGAACGCAGCGTTCGGCAACGCAGCGTCGGTGCTGGTCGGCGATTTTCTCTATTCGCGCGCCTTTCAGCTGATGGTCAGCGTGGATCGGATGCGCGTGCTCGCCATTCTTGCGGACACGACCAACGTTATAGCCGAAGGCGAAGTGCTGCAGTTGATGAATGCTGGCAATGCCGCGCTCGACGAGCGTGCGTATTTCGACGTGATCGAGCGGAAGACGGCGAAACTCTTCGAGGCGGCCGCTCGGCTGGGCGCGGTACTCGGCAACGCCGATCCGGCGCGCGAAGACGCGCTCGGACGCTACGGGATGCATCTCGGCAGCGCGTTCCAGATCATGGACGACGTGCTCGATTATTCCGGGAACGCCGACGTCATCGGCAAAAGCCTCGGCGATGATCTCGCCGAAGGCAAGATGACGCTGCCGTTGATCCGCGCGCTCGTGG
The DNA here is from genome assembly GCA_035636955.1 of Casimicrobiaceae bacterium. GTDB lineage: Bacteria > Pseudomonadota > Gammaproteobacteria > Burkholderiales > Casimicrobiaceae > VBCG01. The sequence continues at coordinate 436 of DASPYC010000591.1, read as the reverse complement.
TGGGCAATCCCGACGAGGTTGCGACGATCCGCCATGCAATCGCCGGCGGCGGGCTCACCGATTTTGCGCCGGTCATGGCCGCCCTAGAGCGCACCGGTGCGCTGGTCTACGCGCAGGAGCGCGCCGCGGTGGCGAGTCGCGCGGCCGCGCTTTGTCTCGATGGGCTCGCGCCCTCGCCGTGCGCGGAGACTTTGCTACAATTGACCGCTTTCGCAGTGGATCGGCGTTATTGATCAGCAGCGGATGAAATCCAGCACGACGAAGGGCCTCGGGGTGTAGCTTAGCCTGGTAGAGCGCTACGTTCGGGACGTAGAGGCCGGAGGTTCAAATCCTCTCACCCCGACCAAAGAATCAATGACTTAGCCAATAAGTGGCAGGCGGTAAGGTAGCCTGTGCCAGCAGGGTGCCAGCAAAAATGCGAGGCGGATACTACTCC